>NZ_BBSK01000086.1:0-129175 GCF_001319805.1 Burkholderia sp. E168m22 | reverse complement strand
GCACCCGCGCGTTCCTGTCGCGGGTGCTGTGATGCGCGCCGCTTCCCACCTGCGAGGTACCGCACGATGACCGATCGACGCCAGTTCATCACGGCCGCGCTGGTCGCGGCATCGGGCCTGCCGTGGCACGCGGCACGCGCGGCGGCCGCCACCGCCGACCTCGACCCGCGTCAGGCCGGCCGCCTGCGCGCGAGCCCCGACGACGCGGCCATCCGCGCGGCCAGCGGCTACCACTGGGTGCGCGACGGCGCATTCACGGTCGCGATCTCGCCGCACGCGCCGCCCGTGTCGACCTATGCGACCGACGCGCGCACCGTGGTCGGCGCCGATCCCGACTATGCGCAACTGGTCGCGGACGCGCTCGGCCGCACGCTCGTGCTGCTGCCGATCGCGTGGGCCGACTGGCCGCTCGGGCTGACGTCCGGCAAGTACGACGCGGTGATCTCGAACGTCGGCGTGACCGAGAAGCGCAAGGAGAAATACGATTTCACGACCTACCGGCTCGGGCTGCACGGCTTCTACGTGCGCACCGCCAGCCCGATCGTGAAGATCGCGGAGCCGAAGGACATCGCGGGCCTGCGGATCATCACCGGCGCCGGCACGAGCCAGGAGCGCATCCTGCTCGAATGGAGCAAGCGCAACGTCGCGCAAGGGCTGAAGCCGGCCGAACTGCTCTATTTCGACGACGATGCGACGGCGCGCGTCGCGCTGCTGTCGGGCCGCGCGGATGCGGAGCTGAACCCGAACGCGTCGCTCGCGTACGAGGCCGCGCGCAGCGGCAAGATCCGCCGCGTCGGCGTCGTCAATGCAGGCTGGCCGGCGAATGCGGACGTCGCGATCGCGACGCGCCGCGGCAGCGGACTCGCGCCGGCGCTGACCCTCGCGACCAATGCGCTGATCGGCAACGGCCGCTATGGGCAGGCGCTGGCACGCTGGGGTTTGCAGAGCGAGGCGATCGCGCGGGCGGAGACCAATCCGCCGGGGTTGCCGTCGTTCTGAGCGTGTCGCTCAAGACAATCGCGCCGGCATGTCGTGGCGGACGCGCCGGCGCGATCCGATCGATCGGTCGTTCGTCTACGCCGGCACCGCCGCCTGATAGCGGTCGAGTTCCGCAATATGCGCGTGAATCGCCGGGATCAAGTCGCGCCCGTAGGCCAGTGCATCGTCGAGCGGATCGAAACCGCGAATCAGGAACGTCGATACGCCGAGCCGGTAATACGCGCCCAGCGCTCGCGCGACCTGCTCGGGCGTGCCCACCAGCGCGGTCGAATTCCAGCGCGCGCCGGTCAGGTTCGCAACCCCCATCCACAGCCGCTCGTCGAGCACATCGCCCTGCGCGGCGGCGGCCATCAGGCGCTGCGAGCCCGCATTCTGCGGCGCATGACCGGCGATCGGCTGGCCGTTCGCGAGCCGCGCCGCCCGCACGCGCTCGCGGATCGCCTCGGCCTTCTCCCACGCGGCCGCCTCGGTATCGGCGACGATCGGCCGGAACGACACGCTGATGCGCGGCGCGCGCCCGAACGGCGTGGCGGCGGCCCGTACGCGCGCGATCTGCTCGCGCACCGCGTCGAGCGGCTCGCCCCACGTCATGTAGACATCCGCATGCTCGCCCGCAACGGCAAGCGCGGCCGGCGACGAGCCGCCGAAATAGATCGGCACGTGCGGTCGCTGCGCGCCCTTCACGAGCGGCGATGCGCCGCGCAGCCGGTAGAACGCGCCGTCGTGATCGACCGGCGCATCGGCCAGCCAGATCCGTTTCAGCACGTCGAGATATTCGCCGGTGCGGCGGTAGCGCGCATCGTGCGGCACGAAATCGCCGTCACGCTGCAAGTCGGTGTCGTCGCCGCCGGACACCACGTTCAGCGCGAGCCTGCCGCCGCTGAACACGTCGAGCGTCGCGATCTGCCGCGCGGCGGCCGACGGCACGATCACGCCCGGCCGGTGCGCGAGCAGCAGGCGGATGCGTTCGGTCGCGGCGGCCGCGAACGACGCGACGATGAAGCCGTCCGCCGCGTTGCTGAAATGGCCGATCAGGATCTGGTCGAAGCCGGCGGCCTCGTGCGCCTGCGCGAAGCGGCGCACGTAGTCGGGCTGGACGGCCGCGCCGCCCGGCACGTCGACCTCTGCGCCGGGCGTCGCGGTGATCATGCCGATGATGTCGACTGGCATGTCGGGATGTCCTCGGGTATGTCGATCGGGAATCGCGGGAATCGTGTAGCGGGCCGCACGGTCACTGCGCGGCGGCGGTCTTCTGCGCAGGCGCCGCGAACGCGCCCGCATACGAGCGGTCGAGCAGCTTCGACGTGTCGTACGCGGCCGGAATCACGCCGGACTTGTGCAGGAAGTCGGCCGTATTCTGTGCATCCTTCGCGGCCGTCTCGTCGACCGGGCCGACGCGCTGCCGGGCATTGTTGAGCCAGCGATACGCGACGTCGGGTTCGAGATTCGCGCGTTTCGCCCACAGGTCCGCGTACTCGCGCGGATGGCTGTCGACCCACTGGCGCGCGACCACCACACGCCGCAGGAAATCGGTGATCTCGGCGCGCTTGCCCGCTGCGGCCTGCTCGTTCGCGGCGACGAAGCTCAGCGCCGGCATCAGCCCCTGCGCGGTCGTCACGGGCCGCGCGCCCTGCCGCAATGCGAGCGTGCTGACGAACGGCTCCCACAGCGACACCGCGTCGACCGAGCCGTTCGCGAGCGCGTTGGTCGCGTCGATCGGCATCAGGTACGCGTACTTCACCGAATCGGCGCGCAGCCCCGCGTGTTCGAGCGCACGCAGCACGAGCTGCTGGCTCCACGCGCCGCGCCATACCGCGATGGTCTTGCCCTGCAGGTCGGCCACGGTGCGCACCGGCGAGTTCTTCGGCACGAGGATCGCGACGCCGTCGAGGCTCTGCCGCGACACCGCGACGACCTTGACCGGCGCGCCGCGCGCGGCCAGCGTGAGCAGCGCGGAATCGCCGAGGAAGCCGAGGTCGATCGCGTTGCCGTTCAGGCTTTCGGCCACCGGCGCGGCGGCCTGGAAGTGCTTCCACTCGATCGTGTAAGGCAGGTCCTTCAGCGCGCCGGACGCCTCCATCGACGCCTGGATGTTGAAGTAGTTCTGTTCACCGACACGCAGCGTGACGGTGTCTTTGGCGATGCCCGGCTGCGCGGCGAGCGCCAGCAAGAGCGCCGTGACGATTCGGCTCAGCAACATGATCTCCCGGAAGGTTTGTCCGCCGTGCGAAACCGCCGGCGCAACGGATGGAACCGGTGAAGATACGTCGATCCACTTCATGACACAAACGCAATATTCTTCTATACAAAGATGCAAATATTTTATGACTCGCTCGCGTGCGTGCACTGCTCGTCGTCTGCCGACGCCTCTCGAAGTTCGAAGGGTTCCTCGACAGATATTTCGTGCACGAAATAAATTACGAACTATATTTCGCATACGAAATAACTGCCCGAGCGAGGACGCCCATGAGCTCCGAACCCATCGAATTTTCCGCCGCCGACGGCTACGTGCTGCACGGCACGCTGTGGTCGCCGGACGCGGCGCCGCGCGCGCTGATCCTGATCCATCCGGCGACGGCCGTGCCCGAGCGGCTGTATGCGGGCTTCGCGCGCTTCCTGACCGAACGCGGTTTCGCGGCGTTGACCTACAACTATCGCGGCATCGGCGCCTCGCGGCCGGCGCGTTTGGGCGCGCTGCAGGCCCGCATGCGCGACTGGATGGAGCTCGACGTGGGCGCCGCGACCGCGTGGGCCCGGCACGCGTATGAAGGGCTGCCGTTGCTGGCCGTCGGCCACAGCGTCGGCGGTCACGCGATCGGGCTGTCCGGCGCGACGACGCATCTGCGCGCGGCCGTGCTGGTCGCCGCGCATGCGGGCAGCACGCGGCTGATCGCGCAGGCGGCCGAACGCCTGAAGGTGCGGCTGATCCTGCGCGTGCTCGGCCCGCTGACGTCCGCGTTGCTCGGCTACGTGCCCGGCAAGCGACTCGGGCTCGGCGAGGATCTGCCGGCCGGCGTGTTCCGCGAATGGAGCCGCTGGACGACGCTGCCTCACTACTTCTTTGACGATCCGACGCTCGGCGCGGCCGAACGCTTCTCGAAGCAGCAGTTGCCGATCCTCGCGCTCGGCTTCGACGACGATCCGTGGGCGAACCCGGCCGCGATCGGCCTGCTGGTAAGCTATCTGACCCGCGCGAAGGTCGAACGCCGCCAGATCGATCCGCGCGCGGCGGGCAGCGGCCCGGTCGGGCACATGGGCTTCTTTCGGAGCCGGCCCGGCACCGTGCTGTGGCCCGACGTCGCCGACTGGCTCGCGCAGGCGCTCGACACGCCGCGCACCGCGGGCCGTCCCTCCCTTTCCATTGCAGCCGGGAACCCAGCTTGAGCGAAGACCGACGACTGTTTTTCATGTTGAACATCGGCCAGCGACGCGTGCAGCGCTGGATCGACCGCAAGGCCGAAACCGAAACGCGCGCGAGCGCCGCGCAGGCCGGCGTGCTGTTCTGTCTCGCGAAGCAGGACGGCGCGCTGATCGGCGAAGTCGGCGCCGCATTGCAACTGGCGCCGTCCGCGATGACGGGGCTCGCCGACCGAATGGCGAAGGCTGGCCTCATCACGCGTCATGCCGATTCGGACGACGGCCGCGCGACGCGGTTGTACCTGACCGACGCAGGCCACGCGGCACTCAAGCGTGCGCGCGTGCTGCTGCGCGAACTCAACGGCAAGCTGTGCGACGGGTTTTCCGACGCCGAACTCGACGTCGTCTCGCGCTGGCTGCACACGTTGCAGGAGCGCTTTCCGGCGGAGCGCTGAGCAGCGCATCACGCGCTCACGGTCGGCGCGTGCCGACATCAATCGCAAGCGATTGCGATTCGCGTTTTCGATTCGATTTTCATGCCGCCCAACGGCAAATCTTGCATGCCGGACGCCTGCTTCCGGCAACGCTTTCCGGCTACGTCCTGTTACAAAAAACCGCCTGTTGCGCGGCATTCGAATCGCCTACATTGCAATCCACTTCGACACATTCGTCGCATGCCCGGACTGGCGTTCCCGTCGGGTCGACATCGCAGACACACCCGACAAGCATTGAAAACGAAGAGGAGTCTTAACCGAAGCGCTGGCGGCATCCAGCGCACGCGGATCGCGATGACTGAAGCGGCATGCTGAACGGCACGTCACGACGTGCGCGGCACGATTCGCCGCGCCCCGGCTCGCGTCGTCTCGTCGTGCCCCGCCATCGCATCCGCCCCTCACCGAGGAGTCGTCCATGCGACGCATGATCGTGTCCCATCCGCTTGTCACCCGCCTGTCCGCCGCGATGGCGCTGGCCGCCGCTGCCGTGGCGCACGCCGAACCCGTCGTCGTGTCGGGCCCGAGCCCGTTCGCCGCGTGCACCATCGGCGGCCCGGGCACCAACTACGTGAATGCAGAAGTCGAACCGTGGCTCGCGGTCAACCCGGCGAACCCGAACAACATGATCGGCGTGTGGCAGCAGGATCGCTGGTCGAACGGCGGCGCCCACGGGCTCGTCGCCGGCTACACGTTCGATGCGGGCGCAACCTGGGCGCGCACGCCGCAGCCGTTCAGCGCGTGCGCGCCGGGCGGGCTGAAATACGAGCGCGCGTCCGATCCGTGGGTCTCCTTCGGGCCGGACGGCACCGCGTACTCGGTATCGATCTCGTTCAACCAGTCGAACAACGCCAACGCGGTCGGCGCGTCGGTCTCGACCGACGGTGGGCAAACGTGGAGCAGCCCGGCCGTGCTGATCGCGAACGACGAACCGACGACGCAGTTCTTCAACGACAAGGAATCGGTGACCGCCAACCCGGTGAAGGCCGGCACCGCCTACGCGGTATGGGACCGTCTCGAGCTGCCGAACGGCAACCCGTACGCGAACCTGCACACGAAGGCGTACCGCGGGCCGACGCTGTTCTCGAAGACGATCGACGGCGGCAAGACGTGGAGCGCCGCGAAGGTGATCGTCGACGTGCCGTCGCGCCAGCAGACGATCGGCAACCAGATCGTCGTCGATCCGAAGAGCGGCACGCTCTACGATTTCTTCGACCTGATCCAGCCGCCGTTCAGCAAGGCGGCCGGCAAGGTCGCCTTCATCAAGTCGACCGACGACGGCGCGACGTGGACCAAGCCGCAAGTCATCGCGGGACTGCAGACGGTCGGCGTCACGGACCCGAACACCGGCGAACCCGTGCGCACCGGCGACATCATTCCGGAACCCGCGATCGATCCCGCATCCGGGCAGCTCTACGTCGTGTGGCAGGACAGCCGCTTCAACGGCGGCGCGTACGACGAGATCGCGCTATCGACGTCGAAGGATGGCGGCGCGAGCTGGAGCACGCCGCAACAGGTGAATACGCCGACCGGGCGCCCCGCGTTCAATCCGTCGGTGCGCGTCGACAACACGGGCGCGGTGATGGTCACGCACTACGACTTCCGCGACCTGCAGGCCGGCAACACGACGACGCTGCCGACCGGCTTCTGGCGCAAGATCTCGCATGACGGCGGCGCCACGTTCGCCGACGAGCGACGCGTCGGCGGCCCGTTCGACATGAAGCTCGCGCCCAACGCCGAAGGGTTCTTCATCGGCGACTACCAGGGGCTCGACGTTCTCCCGTCGTCCTCGTTCCATCCGTTCTTCGTGCAGACCAACGCGGGCAACCTGACGAACCGCACCGACGTGTTCTTCGCGCCGTAACGCGCGCCTGGCCGCCTCGCCGCCGCTCCGACGCCATGCGTCGCGCGGCGGCGGGCGCAGGTCCAGCGCATCAATGCATGTCGGTCAGCACGATGCGCCCGTCGACCTTCCCTTCCCGCAGCTTCGCGAAGATGTCGTTGATGTTGCCGAGCCGGTCGCGGTGGATATGCGCGCGCACCAGGCCGTCCGCCGCGAAATCGAGCGATTCCTGCAGATCGCGCCGCGTGCCGACGATCGACCCGCGCACGGTGATGCCGTTCAGCACGGTCGAGAAGATCGGCAGCGGGAAATCGCCCGGCGGCAAACCATTGAGCGCCACCGTGCCGCCGCGCCGGACCATCCCGAGCGCCTGCGCGAACGCGCTGCGCGATACCGCCGTGACGAGCACGCCGTGCGCGCCGCCGATTTCCTTCTGGATCACTTTCGCGGGGTCGTCGATCGACGCATCGATCGTCAGATGGGCGCCCAGTTGCCGCGCCAGCGCGAGCTTGTCGGGAGAAATGTCGATGGCCGCGACGTGCAGGCCCATCGCACGCGCATACTGCACGGCCACGTGCCCGAGGCCGCCGATGCCGGAAATCGCGAGCCACTGGCCCGGGCGCGTGTCGGTGACCCGAATGCCCTTGTAGACCGTGACACCCGCGCACAGGATCGGCGCGATCTCGTCGAACGCCACCTGCGCGGGCAACTGGCCGACGTAATCGGGATCGGCCAGCACGTATTCCGCGTAGCTGCCGTTCACCGAATAACCGGTGTTCTGCTGCCCATGGCACAGCGTTTCCCAGCCCGTGCAGCAGTACTCGCAATGGCCGCAGGCCGTATAGAGCCACGGCACGCCGACGCGATCGCCCTCGCGCACGTGCGTGACGCCCGCGCCGACCGCCGCGACGATCCCCACGCCTTCGTGGCCCGGGATGAACGGCAGCGACGGCTTGACGGGCCAGTCGCCGTCGGCCGCGTGCAGATCGGTATGGCAGACACCCGACGCCTTGATGTTGACGAGAATCTGGCCGGGCCCCGGTGCGGGGATCGGGACTTCCTCGATGCGCAACGGCTCGCCGAACGCGTGTACCACGGCCGCTTTCATGGTCTGGGTCATGCGTTGCTCCTGTCTGGTCGATGAGCGACCCAGTATCCGGTTTCGGCATCGGAGCACGTTGATACGCGTCAACGCATCGGAACGGATGCAGCGGTCAACGCGGCTTCGCCACGATCGGCATCGTTCGACGCGAAAGCTCGAGCCGTCGATTACAGACCGCTCCGCCGCTCGCGCCACCCTTTCACCGTTGCGACAGAAACCCGACGAGATCCTGTCGTCCGGCTTGGATTTTGACATGATATAACATATCATTTCGCGTGCTCGTCCACCGGATGCCGTTCCAACCAGGTGGCCGCGCCTTGCCGAGCCATGTTCCAACGGGTCACTGCGCGTCAGTTACGCAACAATATATCGTATCTAACAGTGACCCGCATCGCTCGTTATCCGATCATCCGATTCCAACCGATTCACCGACCATGCGCGACCTCCCTCGCTTACCGCTTCGCCCGCTCTCGTCCCTGTCGCTGATGCTGTGCGCCGCCGTCGCCCATGCGCAGACCGATGCGCCCGCCGCGTCCGGCACGCCTGCCGCCGCACCCGCACCGCTCGCGCCGATCTTCGTGACCGCGAACCCGCTCGGCGACACCGAACTGATCGCACCGACCGTCCAGCTTTCCGGCGACGCGCTGACGCGCCGCCAGGCCGATTCGCTCGGCGAAACGCTCAACGGGCTGCCCGGCGTGTCGACCACCACCTACGGGCCGATGGTCGGCCGCCCGATCATCCGCGGGATGGACGGCGACCGGATCCGGCTGCTGCAGAACGGCGTCGCAGCGTATGACGCGTCGTCGCTGTCGTACGATCACGCGGTGCCGCAGGACCCGCTGTCGATCGAGCGCGTCGAGATCGTGCGCGGCCCGGCCGCGCTGCTGTACGGCGGCAACGCGGTGGGCGGCGTGGTCAACACGATCGACAACCGGATTCCGCGCGAAGCGATCGAAGGCATGACGGGCGCGCTCGACGCCCGCTACGGCGGCGCGAATTCCGTGCGCGCCGGCGCCGCGCAGGTCGAAGGCGGCAACGGCCGCTTCGCGTTCCACGTCGACGCGTTCGATCGCGAAACCAGCAAGCTGCGGATTCCCGGCTATGCGCGCAGCAGCCAGCAGCGCGCGATCGACGGCCCCGACGCGCCGCAACCGGAAGGCAACGTGCCGAACAGCGACGGGCGCGTGCACGGCGGTGCGGTCGGCGCGTCGTACACGTGGGCGGACGGTTTCGCGGGCCTGTCGTACAGCGGCTACGAATCGAACTACGGCTCCGTCGCGGAAAGCGACGTGCGGCTGCGGATGCGCCAGGAACGCCTCGCGTTCGCGTCCGAGGTGCGCAACCTGAGCGGGCCGTTCACGAAGCTGAAATTCGATTTCGCGTACACCGACTACCGCCACAAGGAAGTGGACAACGGCGAGACGGCGACCACCTTCCGCAATCGCGGTTACGAGGCGCGCATCGAGGCACGCCATCGCAAGATCGGGCCGTTCGAAGGCGCGATCGGCGTGCAGTTCGGCCAGAACACGTTCTCGGCGCTCGGCGACGAAATGCTCGTGCCGTCCACCCGCACCAACAGCGTCGCGCTGTTCGGCCTCGAGGAATGGCAGGTCGTCCCGGCGCTGAAGCTGAGCCTCGGCGGCCGCTTCGAGCACGTGAAGGTCGATCCCGATCCGGCGGGCGTCGAGAAATTCGCGGGCGCGCAGCCGCGCGACTTCAATGCGGGCAGCCTGTCGGCCGGTGCGCTGTTCTCGCTGACGCCGGTATGGTCGATCGCAGCGAACGTCGCCTACACCGAACGCGCGCCGACCTTCTACGAGCTGTATTCGAACGGCCCGCACGATGCGACCGGCCAGTTCCTGATCGGCAACCCGAACGCGTCGAAGGAAAAGGCCGTGTCGACCGACCTGTCGCTGCGCTATGCGAGCGGGCCGAACCGCGGCAGCGTCGGCGTGTTCTACAACCGCTTCTCGAACTATCTGACCGAGTACAACACCGGCCGCGTGGTGGACGACGACGGCGAGCCCGTCGCGCCCGGCACTGACGGCTCGCTCAACGAGGCGATCTACCGCGGCGTGCGCGCCGAGTTCTACGGCGTCGAGCTGGACGGCAAGTGGCGTGCGTTCTCGCGGCGCGGCCACACGGTCGATCTCGAACTGACGGCCGACTACACGCACGCGCGCAACGTCGACACGGGGCAGCCGCTGCCGCGCATCGCGCCGCTGCGCGCGACGCTCGCGGCCGACTACGGTTACGGCCCGTTCGGTGCGCGCGCACAGGTCACGCACGCGTGGTCGCAGCATCGCGTGCCCGACGACGACTTCTCGACGGACGGCTATACGTCGCTCGGCGTGATGCTGACGTACAAATTCCGCGTCGGCCCGACGCACTGGCTCGCCCACCTGCGCGGCGACAACCTGACGAACCAGGAGATTCGCTACTCGACGTCGGTCGTGCGCGGCTTCGCCCCGCAAGGCGGCCGAAGCCTGATGGCCGGATTGCGCACCACGTTCTGACCCTCACAGGCTCGCGGCGCCCGCCGCGGGCCGCTTTCCGGCGCGAAACCCGACGCGCCGCGTCTTTTCCGTTTGTCCATCAGACAGTCGCGTCATTCACGCCGATCGTCGTGAATACGCATATCGGCTTCCATTCCCCATTCCTCCGCAATGAAATTCCGGTATTCATCAGTAATTTAGAACGAAATCGTCAGACAATTACTATAAAAATGACGTTTATTGTTTTACCAGTAAATCCGGTTTCAAATACATCGCATAAACAATTCCGTAAATATCCTCCTCGCCTCTTTTGATCGAGATCAAGAATGCCCGTGCGACAAGGCTTTGTTCGATCGAAAACCGAATGTAAGGGTTTTGACGGGTAAAGAATCATCCCGAAGACCCGTTAAAGCCGGCACGATCCCGTATCTGGTCGAACGATAAATTCCATTTGCCAACCACACGCACAGGGGCACAACGTGAAAATCGCCAGAATGAGCATCAAAACGAAACTCCTCGGCGGCTTCGGCCTGCTCGCCGCGGTTGTCGTGATCGTGTCGGGCGTGGCCCTCAAGGCACTGTCCGATACGAACGCCGAGTTTTCACGCTACATGAACGGCATCAACGCGCGGGCGAACCTGTCCGCGCAAATCCGCACCGCGGTCGACCGGCGCGCGATCGCCGCGCGCAACCTCGTGCTCGTCACCCGGCCGGCCGACGTCGAAGCCGAACTGGCCGAGGTGAACCATGCGCACAAGGACGTGCAGGACCATCTCGCGAAGCTCAAGGAACTCATGGCGAACGCGACCGACACCTCCGATCGCGCACGCGAACTGGTAGCCGACATCGTGCGCATCGAGGCCGGCTACGGGCCCGTTGCGCTGCGCATCGTCGGACTCGCGCAGGCCGGCAAGAAGGACGACGCAATCGCCGACATCGACGACAACTGCCGCCCGTTGCTCGCGCAACTGGTGCGTGCGACCGACGCCTACGCGACCTTCACGCATGAACGCGAACTCGAAATCGCGCAGGCCTTCGCGGATCGCTACACGGCGGAGCGCAACCTGCTGGCCGGCATCTGCCTGATCGCCGTCGCGATCGCGGCCTGCGGCGGCCTGTGGCTCACACGCAAGATCACGGTGCCGATCGGCGCGGCCGTGGACGTCGCGCGCACGGTGGCGAACGGCGATCTCGGCAGCCGTATCGAGGTGCGCGGCAACGACGAAACGCGCGACCTGCTCGACGCGCTGCGCACGATGAACGAACGGCTGATCGGCATCGTCGGCCGCGTGCGCGACTCGTCGAACAGCATCGCGCACGCGGTGAGCGAGATCGCATCGGGCAACCTCGACCTGAGCCAGCGCACCGAGGAACAGGCCGCGTCGCTGCAGGAAACCGCGGCGACGATGGAGGAATTCACGTCGACGGTGCGCCTGAACGCGGAAAACGCGCAACAGGCCAGCACGCTCGCCGCGAATGCATCGGACGTCGCGCACCGCGGCAGCTCGGTGGTCGGCCGCGTGGTCGACACGATGACGGAAATCGGCCACAGCTCGTCGAAGATCGCCGACATCACGGGCATCATCGAAGGCATCGCGTTCCAGACCAACATCCTCGCGCTCAACGCGGCGGTCGAAGCCGCCCGCGCGGGCGAACAGGGCCGCGGCTTCGCGGTCGTCGCGAGCGAGGTCCGCAATCTCGCGCAGCGCTCGTCGACCGCGGCCAAGGAAATCAAGGAACTGATCACCGCGTCGGTACAGACGATCCGCGACGGCTCGGCGCTCGCGGGCGAAGCCGGCAAGACGATGTCCGACGTCACGCAAGCCGTGGCGCGCGTGACCGACATCATGGGCGAGATCGCGGCCGCATCGGCCGAGCAGAGCCGCGGCATCGACCAGGTGAACCTGACGATCACGCAGATGGACGAGACGACGCAGCAGAACGCCGCGCTCGTCGAGCAGGCGGCAGCCGCATCGAAGTCGCTCGAGGCGCAGGGCCGCGAGTTGTCCGAAACGGTCGCCGCGTTCCGGATGCCGTCCGGCTCACATGGGGCGTCGCCGGGCGCGCTTGTGCAGGAAACGGACATGCGTCACTGGCAACCGGCTGCCGCGTAACGGCATGCGCGAACCAGACGACGATGCGCATGCCGTTACGCTCGTCCGTCTGGGTCACGCTGGCACGCACCGCGTACCGCCGCATCCCGCATCGAAAATCGTTGCAGTCAATCGCGCATGCCGCCATGCGCGTCCTTCGCGCAACTCTCCGCATGGCCTTGCGCACACTGCTTCCGCAGCGACGCGCAAATTTCGGTCCCGCTCGGGCCTCACGCGTTGCAGCACCCTCGTCATGGATAGCGCCCGACATGCGCGCCCGCATCGTGCATCGATACAGACTTTTAAAACGCACGAATGACGAGTATCCTAAAAAAGTACTTTTCGACCGGACGGCGAATCGCGTTCCCTGACTCCCGTCCGATCGCCATGCGGCCCCGTCGTCTCGCGCACCGCGCACCGATGGCGGCGTCTGTCTCTCGCGCCTGGCCGCACGACCCCTTCCCCAACAATCGTCAGGAGAGCTGGTGAGCCGACTCGTCGTCGTATCCAATCGCATTGCAGATCCCCGTAAAGCCGCGGCCGGCGGACTCGCCGTCGCCGTGAAGGACAGCCTGCAGGAAACCGGCGGCGTCTGGTTCGGCTGGAGCGGCAGGCTACGCGGCGGCGACGATCAGGCCACGCATGGCGACGACGTGCAGATCCAGAACGTCGGCGGCATCCAGCTCGCGACGGTCGACCTCGATCCGCAGGATTACGACGCTTACTATCTCGGCTACTCGAACAACGTGCTGTGGCCGGTGTTTCACTACCGGCTCGATCTCGCGCAGTTCGACCGGCGCTTCGCCGACGGCTACCGACGCGTGAACCAGCTGTTCGCGCGCAAGCTGCGCACGCTGCTGCGCCCCGACGACGTCATCTGGGTGCACGACTATCAGCTGATTCCGCTCGCGGCCGAGCTGCGCGCGATGGGCTGCACGAATCCGATCGGCTTCTTCCTGCACATCCCGATGCCGCCGCCGCCGATCATGGCCGCGATCCCGGAACACGAATGGCTGATGCGCTCGCTGTTTGCGTACGACCTCGTCGGCTTCCAGACCGAATCGGACCTGCTCCACTTCGAGCATTACGTCGAGGCCGAAGCCGGCGCGGCGCGGCTGCCCGACGGCCGGCTGCGCGCGTTCGGCCGCACGCTGTCGGCCGGTGCGTTTCCGATCGGCATCAACGTCGACGAATTCGAAGCGCTCGCGCGCGATCGCGACGGCCTCGACATGTTCGAACGCATGCGCGACGAATATTCGCGCCGTCAGCTGCTGGTCGGGGTCGACCGGCTCGATTACACGAAAGGGCTGCCGCAGCGCGTGCATGCGTTCCGCGAGTTGCTCGAACACTATCCGGAGAACCGCGACCGCGCGACGCTGATCCAGATCGCCGCGCCGAGCCGCGAGGATCTCGGCGCCTACGACGACCTGCGGCGCGAGATGGACAGTCTGTGCGGCGCGATCAACGGCGACTACGGCGAGCTCGAATGGATGCCGATGCGCTACATTCACCGCACCGTCGCGCGCAAGCGCCTGCCGGGCCTCTACCGTGCAAGCCGGGTCGCCCTCGTCACGCCGCTGCGCGACGGGATGAACCTCGTCGCGAAAGAGTTCCTCGCGGCGCAGGACGCGGCCGACCCGGGCGTGCTCGTGCTGTCGCGTTTCGCGGGCGCGGCCGAGCAACTGAAGTCGGCGCTGCTCGTCAATCCGTACGACACGCAAGGCACCGCGCAGGCGATCCAGCGCGCGCTCACGATGCCGCTCGAGGAGCGCCGCCAGCGTCACGCGGCGCTGATGGCGATCATGCGCAAGACCGACGTGCACTGGTGGCGCACGCGCTTTCTCGAAGCGCTCACCGAAGCGGCCGAAGTCGCGGCCGCGACCGAATCCTGATGCGCTGACGCGCATTCACGCGTCCGTCGTCTCGACGTGCATTCGAGCAAGACCCACGACGTTCGACCGATACGTGCGCGTCGCTCATGGCGACGCCGTGGCGGGAGAGAAGGAAACGAAAGCGCTCAGTGTCGGCAGATCGACACGCGATGCTCGCCGGTCAGCGCAGCGGCTTCAATGATCAGGTTCGTGCGGCCGGCGGTACGCGATGAAATCGCGCTCGACTGCAGACGCCTGCTCCGTTTCGATCGCGCCGCCGCGCGCGCTCGTTTCGTCGCCGGGTAATGACGCCGTCGCCGACGGCGGTTCGCTGCGCCCGTCGATCAGCGCCTGCAGCACGTCGCGTTCGAGCACCTCGCATTGCAGCAGCCGTCGCGCGATGCGTTCGAGCGCGTCGCGTCGTTCTCCGAGCGTCGCCGCGACGCGCGCATGCGCATCGGTCAACAACGTGCGTACCTCGTCGTCGATCATGCGCGCGGTGTGCTCGCTGCAGCGGCCGTCGCCCGCATGCCATGCGCCGGGCATGCCCTGGCGTACATCGCCGTCGTCGAACGTCGCAAGCCCGATCTTCTCGCTCATTCCGTATTGCATGACCATGTGGCGCGCCATCGCGGTCGCGCGTTCGAGGTCGTTCTGAGCGCCGGTCGACACATCGCCGAACACGAGTTCTTCCGCCACGCGCCCGCCGAGCAGCGCATCGATCCGGTCGAGCAACTCGCTGCGGCGCAGGACGTAGCGATCCTCGGTCGGCACCTGCTGCGTGTAGCCTAGTGCCGCGACGCCGCGCGGAATGATCGACACCTTCTTCACCGGGTCGCAATGCACGCGACTTTCCGCGACGAGCGCATGGCCGGCTTCGTGATACGCGATCGTCAGCTTCTCCTGCTCGTTCATCACGCGGCTCTTGCGCTCGAGGCCCGTCAGCGCGCGGTCGATCGCCTCGTCGAAGTCCGCCATGCCGATCGCCGGCTTGCCGAGTTCGGCCGCATGCAGCGCGGCCTCGTTGACGACGTTCGCGAGATCGGCGCCGACGAAGCCCGGCGTGCGCGATGCAAGCTCGCCGAGATCAACGTCGGCCGCGAGCTTCACGCGCTTCACGTGCACGCCGAGGATCTGGCGGCGGCCGTTCACGTCGGGCCGGTCGATCGCGATGTGACGATCGAAGCGGCCCGGCCGCAGCAATGCGGGATCGAGAATCTCGGGCCGGTTCGTCGCGGCCATGATGATCACGCCGGAGCCGGCCTGGAAGCCGTCCATCTCGACCAGCAACTGGTTGAGCGTCTGTTCGCGCTCGTCGTTGCCCGACATCGGGCCGACGCCTCGCACCTTGCCGAGCGCATCGAGCTCGTCGACGAACACGATGCACGGCGCCTTCTGCTGCGCCTGCTCGAACAGGTCGCGCACGCGCGCGGCGCCCACGCCGACGAACATCTCGACGAACGCCGAGCCGCTGATCGAGAAGAACGGCACGGCCGCCTCGCCGGCCACCGCACGCGCGAGCAGCGTCTTGCCCGTGCCCGGCGCGCCGACGACGAGCACGCCTTTCGGAATCTTGCCGCCGAGCCGCTGGTAGCGATCGGGGTTGCGCAGGAACGCGACGAGCTGCTGCAGTTCGGCCTTCGCTTCGTCGATGCCCGCGATGTCGTCGAACGTGATGCCGGTTTCCTGCTGCACGTACACGCGTGCGCGGCTCTTGCCCATCCCGGTGAAGTCCTGCAGCCCGCCGCGCTTGCGCAGCATCATGTTCCACACGAACACGAGCAGCACGAGCGGTAGCAGCCACGACGCGAGCGACGTGATCCAGCCGGTATCGGGCGTGCCGTGATAGTGGATGCCGGCGGCGGTCAGCGTGTCGATCAGGTGTTCGTCGGTCACGCGGCTGGTCGTGAAGCGCCACGGCGTGCCGGCTTGCCGCACGACCGCGGCGTCGGACGCCGGCAGCATCGTGCCGGCCTGCGGCATCTTCAACGCGCCCGAGATCGACGCCGGCCCGATCTCGAGATCGTCGACGAGCCGCGCGGCGACGAGCCGGTGAAAGTCGCTGTACGCAATCGGCGTCGACGTCGGGTGCAGCATCAGCAACTGCGCGGCGAACAGCACGAAGAAGCCCGCGGCGATCAACAATCCCGGGTAGTCGAATTTCCTGTCCATGGCATCGGGCCGGCCGTATCTGCTGCGCGACGTGCGCTCACGCCGGCACGCGCGCGCAACCCGCGCAACGGGTACGCGGCTGCGGCCGCGGCGACCAGCCGAAAACGGCATGCATCCACGCCATCGTCGCCTCGCTGTCTCGCGTCGTTCGTCGCATCGATACCGCCCCGGCAACACCGTCGGCCGGCGTCGCGGGGGCGATCCTCGCCCGGGCAGCACGCCGTCGCGCGCCACCCCTGATTCCAGTCTAGTTCGCGTGCGGGCGTCGCGCACCGCTCGCCGTGCAAGCGTCGAATCGTCCGACGAACGGCTTTCATCCGCCCCCCTTGCCGCGTTATAGTCGCGTTCATGACATTTTCGTGACAGCCGCATCGCGCCGCCGCGCGCAATACCGGCCGTTGCATTCCGCCCTGCGTCGCGGCCGCCCGCGCGGCGCCGGCGCGCATCGAACGACAACGCCCACCCGCCCATTCGAGGAGCTCACGACGTGAACGACACCCCCGATCGCCCCGACGACCTTCCCGCCGATCCCGACCGCCGCCGTGTGCTCGGCGGCCTCGCCGCGCTCGGTGCCGGTGTCGCGCTCGCCGGCTGCGAAACCACCGCGGGCAACACGCCGCGCTCGGCCGCCGACCTGCGCATCGACGAAGCGTTGCGCCAGCGCGTGCGCCACATCGTCGTGATTTATGCGGAAAACCGCAGCTTCGCGAACCTGTACGGCGATTTCCCGGGCGTGCTTCATCCGCTGAGTGAAGTGCGGCCCGAGCATGCGCAGCAGCTCGATCGCGACGGCAAGACGCCGCTGCCGGTGCTGCCGAAGATCTGGGGCGGGCTCGTGCCGCAGGCGCAGGAAGTGGACGGCAAGCGCTACGCGATCGCCGAGCGCGACATCGACAAGCTGCCGAATGCGCCGTTCCGGATTACCGACGCGCAGGGCCAGCCGCTGCCGAACGGCGTGATCACGCGCGACCTGTGGCACCGCTTCTACCAGAACCAGATGCAGATCGCGGGCGGCCGCAACAACCAGTTCGCCGCATGGGCCGATTCGGGCGGCCTCGTGATGGGCCATTACCGCAATTCGGCCGACACGCTGCGGCTGTGGAATCTCGCGCGGCAATACACGCTGTGCGACAACTTCTTCATGGCGGCCTTCGGCGGTTCGTGGATGAACCACATGTTCCTGATCTCCGCGCAGCCGCCGCTGTATCCGGACGCGCACAAGCATCCGCATGCGGCGAAGCTGCTGTCGAAGGTCGAGGGCGACGATCCGGCCGGCACGCGCCTTAAGCTCGCCGACGATTCGCCCGCGTCCGCGCTGGACGGCCCGCCGAAATTCGCGGTCGACGGTCCGCTGACGCCGGACGGCTACGGCGTCAACACGATGGCGCCGCCGTACCAGCCGAGCTACGTGCCGCCGCCCGATCCGGGCAACGCCGCGTATGCGGACCCGGCCGACCATCGCGTGATGCCGCCGCAGGGCTACGCGACGATCGGCGACCGCCTGTCGGAAAAGAACATCGACTGGGCGTGGTACAGCGGTGCGTGGCAGTACGCGCTCGAGCATCGCGACACCGGCACGGTGCCCGATTTCCAGTACCACCACCAGCCGTTCAACTACTTCGTGAACTACGCGCCGGGCACCGAAGCACGCCGCAAGCACCTGCGCGACGCGGGGCTCGGCGACGAGCCGTCGACCAACCATTTCATCGCCGACATCGACGCGGGCCGCCTGCCGGCCGTCACGTTCTACAAGCCGCAGGGCAACCTGAACATGCACGCGGGTTATGCGGACATCGAATCGGGCGACCGTCACATCGCGACCGTGATCGACCATATCCGGCGCGGGCCGCAATGGGAGAACACCGTGATCGTGATGACCCACGACGAGAACGGCGGCTGGTGGGATCACGTCGCGCCGCCGGTCGGCGACCGCTGGGGCCCCGGCTCGCGGATTCCGGCACTCGTGATCTCGCCGTTCGCGAAAAAGGGCTTCGTCGATCACACGCTGTACGACACGAACTCGATCCTGCGCTTCATCAGCCGCGTGCACGGCCTCGCGCCGCTCGACGGCGTGGTGCTGCGCAACAACGCGTTCGCCGCGCGTGGCGAGACGCCGCCGGGCGACCTGACGAACGCGCTCGAGCTCGGCTGACGACCAGTTGACTGCGGGAAACGACGACGCGCCGGGCCATGCGATCGATGGCTCGGGGCGTCGTTCGTTTCACGGCCGGCGAGGCTACGCGGCGCTATGCGTCGCGCATTGCGGTGCTCAGTGAGTAAATAGCGGCGCGCGCGACGCCCAAATGAAAACGTCCCGCCGCCGACAAGCAATGGCGGCGACGGGACGCCAAAGACGATGACGCTGCGTACCGTCAACCGCCGATACGCTGCTCGATCTTCTTCATCGTGCCGGTCATTTCAGCCGGCAGGCGCAGCTTCAACGTATCGAACAACGCCGCGTGCAGCTTCAGCTCCTCGCGCCATTCGTCGGCGTTCATCGACGTCATCGCATCGAACTGATCGCGCGTGAAATCGAGGCCGTCCCAGTGCAGGTCTTCATACGCAGGCGACACGCCGAACGCATGCTCGCCGCCGCCGCCCGTACCTTCCAGCCGATCGAGCATCCACTTCAGCACGCGCATGTTCTCGCCGAAGCCCGGCCACACGAACTTGCCGTTCGCATCCTTGCGGAACCAGTTCACGCAGTAGATCTTCGGCAGCTTCGCGCCGGCGGCTTCGAGCTGCTTACCGATGTCGAGCCAGTGCGCGAAATAATCGCTGACGTTGTAGCCGCAGAACGGCAGCATCGCGAACGGATCGCGGCGCACGACGCCCTGCTGGCCGACGGCTGCCGCGGTCGTCTCGGAGCCCATCGTCGCTGCCATGTACACGCCTTCGACCCAGTCGCGCGCCTCGGTCACGAGCGGCACCGTCGTCGAGCGGCGGCCGCCGAAGATGAACGCGTCGATCGGCACGCCGGCCGGGTTTTCCCAGTCGTCGTCGATCGACGGGCACTGCGCGGCCGGCGCGGTGAAGCGCGAGTTCGGGTGCGCGGCCTTGCGGCCGGTTTCCTTGCCGATCTCCGGCGTCCACGGATTGCCCTGCCAGTCGGTCAGCTTCGCGGGCGGCGTGTCGGTCAGCCCTTCCCACCACACGTCGCCGTCTTCCGTCAGCGCGACGTTCGTGAAGATCACGTTTTCCTTCAGCGTGGCGATCGCGTTCGGGTTGGTCTTCACGCCCGTGCCCGGCGCGACGCCGAAGAAACCGGCTTCCGGGTTGATCGCATACAGGCGGCCGTCGCGGCCGGGCTTCAGCCACGCGATGTCGTCGCCGATCGTCGTGACCTTCCAGCCGTCGAAGCCCTGCGGCGGAATCAGCATCGCGAAATTGGTCTTGCCGCACGCGGACGGGAACGCGGCCGCGACGTGATACTTCTTGCCGGCCGGCGACGTCACGCCGAGGATCAGCATGTGTTCGGCGAGCCAGCCCTGATCGCGGCCCATCGTCGACGCGATGCGCAGTGCGAAGCACTTCTTGCCGAGCAGCGCGTTGCCGCCGTAGCCCGAGCCGAAGCTCCAGATCTCGCGCGTTTCCGGAAAGTGCACGATGTACTTGACCGGATTGCACGGCCACGGCACGTCCTGCTGGCCGGCTTCGAGCGGATGGCCGACGCTGTGCACGCACGGCACGAAGTCGCCATCCTCGCCGAGCACGTCGTACACGTCGCGCCCCATGCGCGTCATGATCCGCATGTTCACCGCGACGTACGGGCTGTCCGACAACTCGACGCCGACGTGCGCGATCGGCGAGCCGAGCGGGCCCATCGAGAACGGCACGACGTACAGCGTGCGGCCGCGCATCGAGCCGCGGAACAGCCCGTTCAACGTCTCGCGCATTTCGGCCGGTTCGATCCAGTTGTTGGTCGGGCCGACGTCGTCACGCGAGGCCGCGCAGATGAACGTGCGATCCTCGACGCGCGCGACGTCCGACGGATCGGATTGCGCGAGATACGAGTTCGGGCGCTTCGCCGGATTCAGGCGCGTCAGCGTGCCCTGATCGACCATCGCCTGGCACAGCGCATCGTATTCTTCCTGCGAACCGTCACACCACACGACGCGCTCGGGCTCCGTCAGTGCCGCGATGCGCGACACCCAGTCGATCAGCTTGCGATGTTTGACGAAAACCGGCGGAGCAATCAGCGGGCCGTGCGTTGCTTCGGCCAAAGTGTTTTGCGACATGGGGATGTCTCCAGATTTATTGGGCGGGGATGGGGATGCGGGGCGAGCCCGCGAGATGGGGAATGCGTGCGGAGCGCAGGAAGATGCGGCGCGAGGACGGGACGCGCGAGCGGAGCGCGCGTCGATGCCGCGATGCGTGCGAGAGAAGGTGAAGTCTCGTTAGAGGGTGCGAACGCGAGTTTCGCCATGCAAGCAACCTGCCATACAACTCCATGCCGGCCAGCATACCATCGCCGTTATTGGGCGGGCGTTGCGTTGCAACAAGAAACAACTGTGACTGCGCGCCGGCATGCGCGTTGCAGACAGCTGCGTTTTACGGCGACGTTGTGCCCGCTTTGGGGACGAAACGAGCGCGACGACCGCCCCGCAAGGGTTTCGCTCGAGCGGCAATTTCAACCTGCCACTCGTCCGTATGCACAACGCTAACGCGGGTCGCACGAATTCGCGTTTTCGCTACTCAGGCAAACCCTGAATTAGGTTGTGTACACAAACATCCTGTCCGAATGCCCGTACGTCGTAAAAGTCGTGCGCGGATAACGCGCCAGGTTCGAGCAGACAAAAAAACGCCAGCCCCGCGGGGCTGGCGTCGTGTTGCGGGTCCGACGACGATCAGAACTGATTCATCGTGTTGTCCTTGCCCGCTGCCTTCAGCGCCGCTTCGCCGCTGAAGTATTCCTTGTGGTCGTCGCCGATGTCCGAACCCGACATGTTCTGGTGCTTCACGCACGCGATGCCCTGGCGGATTTCCTTGCGCTGCACGCCTGCCACGTAGCCGAGCATGCCCTGGTCGCCGAAGTATTCCTTGGCCAGGTTGTCGGTCGACAGCGCTGCCGTGTGGTACGTCGGCAGCGTGATCAGGTGGTGGAAGATGCCTGCTTCACGCGATGCATCGGCCTGGAACGTACGGATCTTCTCGTCGGCGAGCTTGGCCAGTTCGGTTTCGTCGTATTCGACGCTCATCAGCTGCGCACGGTCGTAAGCCGACACGTCCTTGCCTTCGGCCTTCATCGCGTCGTACGCCTGCTGGCGGAAGTTCAGCGTCCAGTTGAACGACGGGCTGTTGTTGTACACCAGCTTCGCGTTCGGGATCACCTTGCGGATCTCGCTGACCATGCCGCCGATCTGTGCGATATGCGGTTTTTCGGTTTCGATCCACAGCAGGTCGGCGCCGTTCTGCAGCGACGTGATGCAGTCGAGCACGCAACGCGCTTCGCCCGTGCCGGCGCGGAACTGGAACAGGTTGCTCGGCAGGCGCTTCGGGCGCAGCAGCTTGCCGTCGCGCTTGATGACGACGTCACCGTTGCCCAGTTGGTCGGCCGACAGTTCTTCGCAATCGAGGAACGCGTTGTATTGATCGCCCAGGTCGCCCGGCTGGTTCGTCACGGCGATCTGCTTGGTCAGGCCAGCGCCCAGCGAATCGGTACGGGCGACGATGATGCCGTCGTCCACGCCCAGCTCCAGGAATGCGTAGCGGATCGCGCGGATCTTCGCGAGGAAGTCCTCGTGCGGCACCGTGACCTTGCCGTCCTGGTGGCCGCACTGCTTCTCGTCCGACACCTGGTTTTCGATCTGGATGCAGCACGCGCCCGCTTCGATGAACTGCTTGGCCAGCAGGTAGGTCGCTTCCGCGTTGCCGAAGCCGGCGTCGATGTCGGCGATGATCGGCACGACGTGCGTGACGTGGTTGTCGATCTTTTGCTGGATCGCGGCCTTGGCGGTCGCGTCCTTCGCGGCATCCAGCTCGCGGAACAGGCCGCCCAGCTCACGGGCGTCAGCCTGGCGCAGGAACGTGTACAGCTCGCGGATCAGCGCGCTGACCGAGGTCTTTTCGTGCATCGACTGGTCCGGCAGCGGGCCGAATTCCGAACGCAGCGCGGCGACCATCCAGCCCGACAGGTACAGGTAGCGACGTTCGGTGCTGTTGAAGTGCTTCTTGATGGAAATCATCTTCT
This sequence comes from Burkholderia sp. E168m22, assembly GCF_001319805.1. NCBI lineage: Bacteria > Pseudomonadati > Pseudomonadota > Betaproteobacteria > Burkholderiales > Burkholderiaceae > Burkholderia > Burkholderia sp. E168m22. Next base: position 106,559 of record NZ_BBSK01000086.1, on the reverse strand, counting down.
GCTGGCCGATGAAGCCGTGCCAGCAACCCAGCGACTGCGTGTACTTGGACGGATCGGCATCGTACGCGGCCATGTCGGCGCGCATGATCTTCGCGGTGTACTTCGCGATGTCCAGGCCGGTCTTGAACTTGTTCTGGGCACGCATGCGGGCCGCATACTCGGGGCTGATGGCGTTCCACGCGCTGCCGTGGTTTTCCTTCAAGCCAGCCACTGCCTTGATGTCGTCTTGATATTGGGACATGTCTATCTCCTGGGAACGAAGCGCATTTGAGTAAAGGTTTCAGCGTGCCCGCCGCGCGTGACGAAGCGAACTGCATGGACTCAATAGTAATCCCGCCCAGCGAAATTTCGGTCAAGTCTTATATAAGACATAAGATATAAATTTTCGTTATTTTTCAATGAGATAGTCACGTGTTTTTGCGATGCAAAACACGGTTTCAAGCGGCGGTAAAACGTGACGACAGGAATTTCGCGCGACTTCCGCAATATGAAATGCCCTTTCGGCTGCTGAAGAATGGGCATGCGTCGACAAGGCGGGGCAACGACGGCCACTCCCCATAGTTAGGACAAAACGTCTATACTTGGACGATTATTTGATCCGTGTATATCGACGCATTGGCCTGCCGGCCCGGAGCGACATGAACGACTCTTCCGTTTTCGACACGCTGTGCGAACTGCTGAATACATCCGGCGCGCGTTTCCGCGTGCTCGAGCATCCGGCGGAAGGCAAATCCGACGCGATCGCCGCACTGCGCGGCACCCGCCCCGAACAGGGCGCGAAGGCAATGCTCTGCACGTTCAAGGATGGCGGCGACACCACCGCGCTCGCGGTGATTCCCGGGCACCTGAAAATCGACTTCCGCAAGGTCGCCGATGCGGTGGGCCGGCGCAAGGCGACGCTCGCGTCGCCTGACGTCGCGGCCGCCGTCACGCGCTGCGTGATGGGTGCCGTGCCGCCGTTCGTATTCGATGCGAACGTGACGCTCGTGGTCGATCCCGCGCTGGTCGAGCGCAACACCGAGATCGCGTTCAACGCCGGCCGCCTCGACCGCTCGGTCGTGCTCGACGCGGCCGACTATGTCCGGATCGCGCGCCCGCTGCTGGTCGACATCACGCGGCCCGAGACGACCGACACACCCGCCCCCCAGGACCACGCATGAGCACGAACCGCAAACCGCTGCCGTCGGAGCAGGCGTCGCTGATCGAACAGGTACAGCGCATCGCCGAAGGACTCGGCGAGATGTTCGCGCCGTTCACCGAGGTCGTCGTGCACGACCTCCGCACGCCGGAGCACGCGATCCTCGCGATCCACAACAACCTGTCCGGCCGCGCGGTCGGCGATCCCGCGACCGAACTCGGCCTCGCCCGCATCGCCGACGACGATTTCCCGCAGGTGCTCGCGAACTACCCGAACCGCTTCGCCGACGGCCGCACCGCGAAAAGCACGTCGATCGGCATCAAGGATTCGACCGGGCGCTACGTCGCCGCGCTGTGCCTGAACGCCGACGTCACGCTGTTCCGCGGCTTCCAGGGCATGCTGAACCAGTTCTGCCGCACCGATGGCGAGACCGTCGTCGAGACGCTGGACCCGGCCGGCGCGGACGCGATCCGGCAGCGCATCGACGCATTCGCGACGCGCCTCGCGACGACGCCGCGCGAGCTGAAGACCGACCAGCGCCGTGAACTGATGCAGACGCTGAAGGCCGACGGCTTCCTCGAGGTGCGCCGCGCGATGGAGATCGTGTCGCAGCATCTCGGCGTGTCGCGCGCGACCGTCTACAACGACGCGAAGTGACGCCGCGCGCCCGGCTTTGCCGTTTTGAGTTTCCCGTTGACTGACCTTTCCGACTCTCGAGCGACCATGAATTCTCCGACTCTCCCTACGTACGACGACGTCGTCGCCGCCGCGGCCCGGCTCGAAGGCCACGCGCACCGCACGCCGGTGATGACGTCGCGGACGATCGACGACGCGCTCGGCGCGCAGGTGTTCTTCAAATGCGAGAACCTGCAGCGCATGGGCGCCTTCAAGTTCCGCGGCGCGTTCAACGCACTGTCGCGCTTCAACGCGGAACAGCGCCGCCACGGCGTCGTCGCGTTCTCGTCGGGCAACCATGCGCAGGCGGTCGCGCTGTCGGCGCGCATTCTCGGCATTCCCGCGACGATCGTGATGCCGCAGGACGCGCCGGCCGCGAAGATGGCCGCGACGCGCGGCTACGGCGGCAACGTCGTGACCTACGACCGCTATACCGAGGATCGCGAGCAGATCGGGCGCGATCTCGCGGAGAAGCATGGGCTCACGCTGGTCCCGCCCTACGATCACCCGGACGTGATCGCCGGCCAGGGCACCGCGGCCAAGGAACTGTTCGACGAAGTCGGCCCGCTCGACGCGGTGTTCACGCCGCTCGGCGGTGGCGGGTTGCTGTCGGGCACCGCGCTCGCCACGCGCGCGCTGTCGCCGCACGCGAAGCTGTACGGCGTCGAGCCGGAAGCCGGCAACGACGCCCAGCAATCGTTCCGGTCCGGCACGATCGTGCATATCGACACACCGCGCACGATCGCCGACGGCGCGCAGACGCAGCACCTCGGCAACCTGACGTTCCCGATCCTGCGCCGCGACGTCGACGACATCCTGACCGCGACGGACGCAGAACTGATCGAGTCCATGCGTTTCTTCGCCACACGGATGAAGATCGTCGTCGAGCCGACCGGCTGCCTGTCGTTCGCCGCCGTGCGGCGGATGAAGGATGCGCTGCAGGGCAAGCGCGTCGGCGTGGTGATCAGCGGCGGCAACGTCGATCTCGAGAACTTCTGCGCGCTGGTGTCGGCGCCCGCCTGACCGTCGCGGCGCGCATGAAGATCCTGTCATGCGTGCCGCCGCCCCTTCACGGCGCGTTAAGTTTCGCGCCCTAGACTGATTACGTCGTCCTGAATTCAGTCGTGAAGGAGTCGCCATGAATACGCACGCGATCGTCGCCGCCGCCCTGGCGGCCGCTTCCCTGTCGGCGTTCGCTCAACCGGGCGTGACGTCATCCGGTTTTCCCGCCGCCGCGCCTCGTCCTGCAGCCGGGCAAGCAATGCACCGTTCGCCCGCCGCGTTGCCGCCCGCCGGCTTCGTGTTCGCGAAGATCGATCAGAACAATACGCCGCCCGATCGCGGGGGCGACCCGGCCGGCCGCGCGCACGGCGGCACGCATATGTAACGATACGCGCCGGCCATCGGCATTCGGAACGTCGGCAGCGACGGACCACGGGTGCCGTGGAGATCGTCGGTGCGCCGCTGCCGCGCGCTGTCGGTCGTCCCCGGTTGAGCAATCAGCCAGTCGTGCCCGGCGCGAAGTCACGCGCTCGACCCCGCCAATTTCATCAGACGTGAAACGCGGTACCGTCGGGAGAACACGAGCGAATCCGGCACTCCGCCGCAGGACAATGACGTTTTTTTGCATCCCCACCCGGCCGCACGATTGACGCGCCGGAGGGCGCGCCATTACCCTTGCGCGCTGATGGTTCCCGGAGACGGGATCAAAAGGGAACGCAGGTGAGGCAACGCCTCGAAGCTGCGGCTGCCCCCGCAACTGTGAGCGGCGAATCCGTGCCACCGCATGCCACTGGGAAACCGGGAAGGCCCGCACGGACGACGACCCGCGAGCCAGGAGACCTGCCATCGACCCGAGGTCCAGCAGCCGCACCGGGCGGGGTGTCCCGATGCGCCAGGCGCCGCCCCCGGCGGCCGCCCGTTGCATGGACGACCCGACCTCAGGATCCGTCAGATGTCCATCGTTCCCGAATCCGCTTCCCGACCGGAAGCGTCGCACCGACACGCCGTCGGCATGCGCTCCTCGTCCGCCTTCGGCTCACGATCGCCGTACACGCCACACGCTTGGTCCCGCTGTCTCATGAATATTCGTCACCTGCTTGCCACATCCGCCGCCACCGCGCTGCTTTCCCCGCTCGCCCATGCGGCCGGCGACATGGCGCAGGCGCAGCCCGCCGCGCCTGCGTCAGGCGCGGACCTGCCGACGATCAGCGTGACCGACACGCGGCATCTGCCCGAATCGTTCGACCGCCGCTATGCGTCGACGCAGGTGCTCACGCGCGAGGATCTCGACCGGCTGTCGCCCGCCGACCCTAGCATCACGCAGGCGCTCGCGACGCTGCCGGGCGTGACCGTCGCGCAGAACGGCGGGCCCGGCTCGTCCGCGTCGGTCAGCATCCGCGGCTCGTCGGCGAGCCAGGTCGCCGTGTTCATCGACGGCATCCGGATCGGCTCGCCGACCACCGGCATCGCGCCGTGGGCCGACCTGCCGACCGAAGCGTTCGAGCGCGTCGAAGTGATCTCCGGGCCGGCCGCCGCGTCGTTCGGCAACAACGCAATGGGGGGCGTCGTTCAACTCTTCACGCGCCGCGCCGCCCACCAGCCGAACCAGACCACCGTGTCGTTCGGCGGCGGCTCGAACAAGACGTTCGACACGCAGTTCCGCACGTCGGGCACGGTGCCGTCGACGGGGCCGATGGCCGCGCTCGGCGGGCTCACCTACTCGCTCGGGCTGCACGACTACAACACGGCCGGCATCGATGCGACGCGGCCGTTCTTCTACGGCCACGAAGACGGCCGCAATCCGTATCATGCGCAGGACCTCGACGCACGGCTCGGCTATGCGCGCGACAACTGGTCGATCTCGACGTTCGCGCTGTACCACCGCTCCGATCTGTCCTACGACAACAGCGGCTACGCGAATCGGGAGCTCGATCACCAGTTGACGACCGGCGTCGCGTTCCATCTCGACATCACGCCCGATACGCAGTTCGACCAGTCGTTCGGTTATGCGAACGACCGCCAGTTCATCTACGCGGACAACCCGGCCCTCGCGACGGATCAGATCAATTCGCAGCGCATCAGCACGTCGACGTCGCTGACCCATCAGGAGCACGGGTTTCACCTGTTCGGCCTGCCGCTGTCGGGCGAATCGAAGCTCGCGTACGACTTCACGCGCGAGCAGGCGTTCCTGCCGGTCGACATTCCCGGCGGCGTGCCGACGCGCAACGATTCCGCGTTCTCGCTGCACCAGTCGGCGACGCTCGGCCGCGTGACGATGTTCGTGGCCGGCCGTCACGAGATCATCGCCGGGCAAGCGGTGAACACCGGCAACGCCGCGCTGTCGTGGGCGATCACGCCGGTCTACACGGCGCGGGTGTCGTACGGCAATGCGTTCCGCCTGCCGACCTTCAACGACCTGTACTACCCCGGCTACGGCAATCCGAACCTCAGCCCGGAACGCAGCACGTCGGTCGAGGCCGCGCTCGACGCGAACACGGCGTACGGCACGTTCACCGCGGCGATCTACGACACGCGCGTCAGCAACCTGATCGCGTACAACCCGGCAACGTTCTCGCCGATGAACATCGGCCGTTCGCACATTCGCGGCATCGACCTGTCGTACAAGGGGACGATCGGCCGTTCGACGCCGGTGAGCGTCGCGGTCGGCATCCTGAATCCGCAGGACGAGACCAACCAGACCTGGCTCAGCCGCCGGCCGCGCCAGACGGTCAGCCTGAACGTCGACCACACGTGGGACGAACTGAAGCTGCACGCGCTGAGCACGGGCGCGTCGCTGCTGTACGGCGGCTCGACGTTCGACGATCCGGCCAACCGGCAGTACCTGGCGTCGTACCTGACGGTGAGCCTGCGCGCGTCGTACCGGATCAATGCACACCTGACCGTGTCGGCGTCGCTGTCGAACCTGTTCGACCGGCAATACATGACCGCGTACGGCTACAACACGCTCGGGCGCACCGCGTTCGGCAAGGTCAGCTATACGTTCTGACGGCCACGCACATCGGCGCAAGGAACCCCACCGGCACGCGCGCCTAGATCAACCCGCGCACGCCCGCGACCAGCTGGATCGCGCCGAATACCGCGACGACGGCCGCCGACCCGCGCGACAGCGCGTGCATGAACGCGAACGACAGCTTCGTGCGCAGCGCGGCGCTCGCGCCGCTCAGGCACAGCCACCACGTGGCCGAACCGACGAACACGCCGGCCACCATCCACCCCACGGTCGCCCACATCGCGCCTTCCCGCGCCCTCGGCAACGGGCCGAGCGCCGCGAAGATCCCGACGAACGACACGATCGTCATCGGGTTCGACAGCGTGAGGCCGAACGTCGTCAGGAAATCGCGCAGGACGGTCGACCGCGGCAGGTCGCGTTGCCCCGCCGGCGCGGCCGGCGCCTGGCGTGCGATGGTCCATGCGAGCCAGACGAGAAACGCGCCGCCGCCGATTTTCAGGCCGACGGTCAGCATCGGGAACGCGGTGACGATGCCCGCGACACCCAGCGCGCCGAGCAGGCCGTAAATCGCATCGGCGCACGCGGCGCCGATGCCCGTCGCGAAGCCCGCCTGGAAGCCGCGGCTCAGGCTGCGCTGAATGCACAGCATGCCGATCGGGCCGACCGGCACCGCGATCGACAGCCCCATCACGACGGATTTGATGAACAACATCGCCTGCTCCTTGCAACATCCAGTGGCTCGAACAGGCATCGTAGGGAAAGTCCGGCCCCCGCTGAATGCGGTTTTTAAGGAAAAATGGCCACTCTCCCTTAAAAACTCCAACCGCAATGGACGATCTGGACTGGAAGGTGCTGGCGCTGTTGCAGGACAACGGGCGCATCAGCTATACGGAGCTCGCGCGCCAGGTTCACCTGTCGGTGCCGGCGGTGACGGAGCGCGTGAAGCGTCTTGAAGCGGCCGGTGTGATCGACGGCTACACCGCCCGGATCAATCCGTCCGCGGCCGGCTATCCAGTGAGCGCGCTGATCGGCATCACGGTGCCGCAACCGGCGAAAGCGAAGTTCCTCAAGCTGCTGGAGACGATTCCCGAAGTCGTCGAATGCCATCACGTGACGGGCGCGGATTCGTACGTGATGCGGTTCGTCGCCGTCAGCATGGCCCATCTCGAACAACTGATCGAACGGGTCAACCTGTACGGCGAAACGCGCACGTCGATCGTGATGTCGACGCCGTTGCCGGCGCGCGGGATGGCGCGGCCGCCGTCGAAGCCCGGCGACACGCGTCGATAGCGGGCCGCGGTTTCGGGACCGTCCCACGCGACCGGCCGAACCGGCGACGACCGATGGTCGCCGGCCCCCGTCATGCATCGCGTTCCCCTCGCATGACGATCGGTACGGGCTGACTATTTGCCGACCGCACCGCCGAGCAGGCCACCCACCAGCGACGTCACCGGCGCAAGCGGATTGGCGAGACCGCCCAGCGGCGAGCCGCCCCCGCTCGTACCGGTCGCCGAGCCATCGTGCACGGTCGCCGGGATGCCGCCGACCACGCTCGTCACCAGACCGGCAACCGGCACCGCACCGTTCGGGCCGCTCGGGTTCACGAGACCGCCCGCATTGGTCACCGTGTTGCCGACTGCCCGAACGAGGCCGCCGACCGCGCCGACGATCGGCTGCGGCGACGTGGACGTCACCTTCCATCCGGCCGACGTGATCGCGCCGCCGACCTGCCCGAGCAGGCCCGCGACCGGCTGCCCGAGGCCGGTTGCGGTGCCGACCTGCTGCGTGAGCTGGCCCGCCGTCGTCACGAGCGGCGTGATCGCGGTGCTGATCGCCTGCGTCGCCTGCTGGACCGGGGCCGACGCGAGAGTCGCGCCGAGCATGGTGCCGCCCGACTTCAGGCCGCCGGCCACCGTGTCGAGCAGGCCACCGACGGGCGTCGTGATCGGCGCGAGCGGTGACAGCGGGCCAGAGCCGAGCGCCTTCACCGTTTCGCTGAGGCCGTTGACCGGGTTGCTGGTCGAGCCGACGAGGGTGCCAAGGCCCGTTACCGTCCTGCCGACCGGGTTCGGCGTAAAGCCGATCTGACCGATACCGTTGCTCACGGCGTTCGTCGTATCGCGGATGATCGTGCCGACGCCGGTGACCGTGTCGGCCGGCCCGGCCGTCACCGCCTTGCCGACGCCCGGCAGCGTCACGTCGCCGAGCGTCGCGCCCGCAGCCAGCACGACTGCGCCGACGGAACTGATGATGCCGTTGGTGCCGGGTGTGCCGCTGGTTCCGCTCGTGCCGCCTGTGCCGCTGGTTCCACTCGTGCCACTGGTTCCGCTGGTTCCGCTGGTTCCGCTAGTTCCGCTAGTTCCGCTAGTTCCGCTAGTTCCGCTAGTTCCGCTAGTTCCGCTAGTTCCGCTAGTTCCGCTAGTTCCGCTAGTTCCGCTAGTTCCGCTAGTTCCGCTAGTTCCGCTAGTTCCGCTAGTTCCGCTAGTTCCGCTAGTTCCGCTAGTTCCGCTAGTTCCGCTAGTTCCGCTAGTTCCGCTGGTACCGCTCGTGCCACTTGATCCACTCGTGCCGCTGCTTCCACTCGTGCCACTTGATCCACTCGCGCCACTAGTACCGCTGGTCCCGTTCGTCCCGCTCGTACTCGTCCCGATGTTGTTACCGGCCAGCGTCGGTGCCGTAATGTCGCCGCCGCCGCATGCCGCGAGCGCGCACGCCGCGGCAATGGCGGCGAACGCAACGTTCGCCTTGATGAAGTGATCTTGCATGGAAGCCCCCGTTCGCTATTCAGCGCGATCACCCCAACAAGCATCTACCGTGCCATTTCCAACGGCCTCCTTCACAATTTCACAATCACCCTGCGATAGCCGTCCGCGCCGCACTGCGCGGCATGGCGCATCACGTGCGGATCGTGCCTCGCGGCGCGGTCCGCCCTGGCATTCCGATAACGCCGACGTAACACCGGCCCTGCGTTACGTAGCACGAACCAGGAAAAACCGACGTCGTCCATCCGTACACGGGCCACATAGTCGTCACGGTCGCTTCACCAGTTTCACGATCGTCAGTGTGCCGTTGACGTTTTCCACTCGAACCCGGACCCTGTCGCCCACATGCAGCGACGGGATCATCGCCGCGTCGCCGGCCTTGAACGCCATCGTCATCGGCGGCATTCCGATGTTGTCGAGGGCGCCGTGCTTCAGCGTCACGAGCTGGCGGCCGGCGTCGATTTCCTTGACTTCGGCATCGGTCAGCTTCGTATCCGGCACCGACATGGTCGTGTCGGCTGACCTCATGCCGGACATGTCGCCACTCGCGAGCGTCGACGTCGCAACGATCGCCGTCGCGCACGACACGACGACGGCGTGAAAACAGGTTTTCATCGAGCGTCTCCCGTCGGGCCCGGCGCGTTTCCCCCGCCAGTCGGCGCTACGCATCACACGATCAACGTCACACCGGCCCATGCGATCAGCACGGCACCCAGCACACGGCCGATACGGTCGCCGCCGGGCAGCACCTTTTCCACGAACACGAACAGCGACAACGCGACGATCCATACGACGTTCATCACGCCGCCGACGAACAGCAGCGCCATCAGCAACCAGCAGCAGCCCACGCAAACCATGCCGTGCCGCGCACCCAGCAGGAAACTGCCGGCAACGCCCGGACGCCAGTGCGCGACCAGGAATGCCGCCGGCGCACGGCATTGCCGCAGGCACGCACGTTTCAGCGGCGAGAATTGGTAGAGTCCGGCCAGCGCCAGCACGATCGCGGAAAGAAGCGCACTCTTCGACCACAGCATCATCGCGGAGATCAGCCCGGCCGGCTGCAGCAGCGCCTGAAGCAACGCCGCGCCGATCGAGAACGCCAGCCATGTCGTCAGATAGCCGGCCAGCAGCGCGACCGACGTGAACGCCGATCCCGCCGCCCCGTCGCCGTGCTGCCGCAGCACGCGCCGGTACAGCATCACGAGCGGCGCCGCGCCGGGCGTCATCATCGCGATCATCATCACCCACCACATCGCGATCACGGTCGGCAGAGACGGGTCCATGCTGCCCATGCCGTCCGCCAGCCGATGCGGAAACAGCGCGACGGTCGTCATCTCCCGCGCCGACATGCCAGTTCCCGCACCCGTCCACAGATAGAACCAGCACAGCCCCACGAGCGCGGCCATGCCGAGCAGCGTGACGGCCCGCTCGCGCGCGAACCAGGAGTCGAACGGCGTCATGCCGCGGCGCGATGCCGGATCAGCCCGTGATTGTTCAGATGCAGCCGCGCGAACTGCGCATAGGTTCCGTCGAGATTCAGCGCGATGTTGCCCTGCGAGCGCCCCGTGCCCGAACCGATCTCGGCCAGCTCGTATTCGAAACCGTGCGGCAGGTCGATCCGCACGCGATGCTCGGCCCCCGTCACCGGATTGCGGATGGGTTCGCCGGCCGCATCGAACACACCGTCGACGTGAATCCGGCCGCGCCGCGCATCGACATCGACGTCGAAATCGATCTTCGTGAAGATCGGATCGAACGCGTGCTCGAGCGTCGACGCATACACCGAGAACATCGTCGCGAATGGATCGGTGTCCTGACCGGTCATGATCTTCAGCACGGCATCGCGCTGCGCCGGACTGGCACGCTCGTCGACGATCGGCTGGCACTTTCCCTTGCCTTCGTGCACGGCGCCCGGCCACTGGAACACCACCGCGATCCTGACGCCGTCGAGCACCACGTCGCCGTAGTGGCCGCTGTCGATCGAAATCGCCCCCATCGCTTCGCAGTTGCCGTTGGTCGGCAGCGCATTGAACTGACAAGGGCAACCGTATGAGCAATTGCAGCTGATCATTTCGGTTCCCTGAATTTCCCACGGCGTCATGGCTCCACCTCGCGCGCTGAAACGGACGAACGCTTCGAATCTAGTGCACGGGGTGAGGGAAAGCAAAGCGGGAATGGCGGCGTGAAAACCGCGCGTTGCGGCCTCACGTAAGACGTTTCGGGATGCGTTCCCGGGGCTGTTCCCGAAACCGTCCCGCCAGCGTGTTCTCACACGATCAGCGATGCGACGATCGCACACCACACCGCGCCTGCACCGCACAGAAACACGCGCCGTGCGACGAACATTCGCGATTCGTCGTCAGGTGTTTTCATCGGCGACGTCGCGAGAAACGGCACGCTGGCCAGGCATGCGAACCCCGCCAGCGCCGGCACGATCACGACGTAGTCGCCGAATCGCCAAGGCAGCGCCTCGTGCAACCCCCAGTAGCCGAGAAACAGCATGCCCATCGAGAACATCGTCGCCGCGGCCGAACTGAGCGCGACCACCGATCCTGTCGGAAATTGCACGGGAACCTCCCTTCGCGCGGCGCGCGATGCAACGCCTCTCGCCGAAGATCAACATCATCTCGTCCGCCGGCAACGAAGTCGGGCATTCGGGCGCGAATGCATCGAGCGCATCGTCTCCGCTCCTCAGCGAATGCGCGTTGTCACGGATTGACAGAGTCAGCCTGATCGAGCGGTCATGTCGTACTCGTCCAAGAGGACGCGCGTGACGCCGTCAACCCGGCTTTTTCGTGCCCTGCGCAACGGAAATCCATCCGACCACCGCCGCGGCGACCCAGCAACAGGTGATCATCAGGTCCAGATCCATCAGTCCCTGGAAATTCGTACTGTTTTCGAAACTGCAGCGCTGATGGCCCCTGACCCACATGCAGCCGCTGATCAGTTGCTGGATGTGCATGTAGACGCTGTACACGGCAACGGCCGAAGCGATGACGGCGACCCGCAGGCTTATGCTCTTTTTCATTGACGCTGAAGGCGTGGGATGATCTCCCGGCGATCTTAAGCCAATGGCGATGCGTGACGCAATCGATCCGGTATCGAGCCGATCGACCGGCACGCGTAAAAGGACATCGATCTCGCAGCGGCAACGCGGACCACCATGACGAAACAAGACACGATCGCACTGATCGTCGATCCCGACAGCGGCGAGCGGATTCGCGACATCGCCGCGCACGCACGGCATACGTCGCGTCGCTCGGTTGCCTCACGACACGTGCCGGCATGCCCGCGCAAGCAGCACGCCGCGCGGTACGTCGGTGTCGGTGCTGATCGCCGCACGCGCCGTCGGCCTGCGCGTGGCGATGTTCGCCGGCGCGGCGGTTCAATTGACGGGCGCAGTGGTATCGGCAGTCAGCGTGCGGCGGGCGGCATGACGCGCCCCATCCGTGCCAGGCATGCACGGCGCCCCTTCATTCAGCGATGCTTCCCGCCATGCTTGCGCGCCCGATGCTCGGCGCGCTTGTGCAACAGCACCGGCATCAGTTCCTCGATGTACTGCCGCGCCTGCCCGCGTGTGACGATCTCGCTGAAGCGCTGATGCGCCCTGTCCTGGCCGACGAGCGCCGCATGCGCTTTCCTCAGGATGTGCAGATAAGCGATCAGGCTCGTGCCGTCGCGTACGGGCAGCGCATCACGCGGGTCCGGAGTCGGGGCGGTACTCATGTTCCAATCCTTTGCGGACAATCCGTCCGGCACGTCGCCGTGACGAGCGCGAGCAGGTCGTTGGCGAGACGATCGCGGTCGGTCAGCGGTGCGAGGCCGAACAGCCGCTCGAGCGTCGCGGCCACCGACGCGTGGTCATACGGCGTGTGATCGACCTGCCCGGCCGCGACCCACGGCGAAATCACGATCGCCGGCACCCGCACGCCGTACACGTCGAAGCCGAAGCCGCTCGCGTTCAGCGTCGCGGGTGCGCCATCGTTGGGCGGCGGCGCGACGCCCGGCCTGACCGAATCGTAGAAGCCGCCGTGCTCGTCGTAGAGGATCACGAACAGGCTGCTGTTCCATACCGGCGAGTTGCGGATCGCGTTGTACACGCGCGCGGCAAGCTGGTCGCCGCCGGCCAGCCCGTCCATCGGGTGCTGCGAGCTGCCGTTCCGGTAAGTGCCGTGCACGATGTCGCCATAACCAGGCTCGATGAACGTGTAGCGCGCGGTGTAGCCGGCCGCGAGATCGGCTTCGAAATGCGCGAGATCATCGACGTCGAAGAAGCTGATGCCCTTCAGCGATGCGACCTGCGGCACGTGGCCGAGCGGGTCGCCGGACTGGTCCTGGTAGATGCGCCAGTTGTCGTCGCCGAGCGAATCGAAGATCGAACCCTTCGGATAGTGGAAGCCGTCGAGCGTATCCCATCCGGCCATTTCCTCCTTGGTCGGCGAATGGTCGAGCCCGGCCGACGACGCGCCATGCAGGAAAAAGCGGTTCGGCCAGGTCGGCCCCGGCATCGACGCATGCCACGCGTCGCACAGCACGAACGCATTCGCGAGCGCGTACAACGACGGGACTTGCGCCGCGGCATCAACGCCCTGCATGATCTTGGCCGCGTCGGCCGGCTGCGGCGGTGCGCCCTCGGAATGCGACGTCGCGTAGTTCGACACGAACCCCGAGTTGTCGATGTTCGGATAGGGCTGCCCTTTCACGAACGGCCTGCCCGCGCCGCAGAGCTGTTCGAGCACGTCGGTGAATTCGTGGCACGGATCGGTCGGCATCCGGTCAGGCGCGCCGCCGCCGAACGGATAGACCGTGCCGCCGTACGCGTTGCTGTTGCCGGGCGACGCGGCGACGATGTCGGCGATGCCCGACAGCGCGAACAGGTGATCGAACGAACGGTTCTCGAGCATCAGCACGAACACGTGCTGGATGCGATCCTGAACCGGCGAGGATGCGGGGGCTGCGTCTGCACTCATGGCGCCTCCTGGCGTCGCGCGACGAACGTCGGGCTGGCACGACCGTTGGCCCGCTGAAAGCACTGAATGGATTGAAAACCACGCACGGGCCGTGAATTGCCGACGAGTGTACGGCCGCGCCAGCTCGTGCGTAAAGCCGCAGGCTGACGGCGTCGTAGCGCATGCGCTCAGTCGCTGGCCGGTGCGGACGACGATGCGCTTCGCCGCGTGTGCGGCTCGTGACGGGGCCTGTCGGCGCGCTGGGCCAATGCCAAGTTGCGGCAAAACCGCGAGCGCATGACATCCGAACGCGCGGCTTGTGACGATACCGAATTGCGGGCACTACCCGACGCAGGAATGCCTGTCGTATTTCGCGATGGTGATCGAGGATTTTTCGCAGGACGCGGCCGCCTCAGCGTGGTACCCGCGCGGCGCCGGTAAAGGCGGGAGAAGCAGAAGAAGCCGCCGCGGCGCGATGGCGCCGCCGGCGACCGATGAACGACACACCATGCGCCGGCTCATCGGTTCGTCCGGCCATGGGCCGGACAGGTGTCGATCGGTACGCGCTGAGGCGCACCGGTCGTGGCCGCTTAGCGGCGCGGCTGCCCGCTTCGCGGCGGACGCGGGGAATTCGCGTCCTTGTGCCGGAAGTTGATGCGGCCCTTGGTGAGGTCGTACACCGACAGTTCCAGCGTCACGCGATCGCCCGCGAGAATGCGGATGTGGTTCTTGCGCATGCGGCCCGACGCGTACGCGCCAACCACGACGCCGTTTTCCAGCGTGACACGATATTTGCTGTCCGGCAGCACTTCGTCGACGATTCCGTCCAGTTCCAGCAGTTCTTCTTTTGCCAAACCAATTCCTCCAGACAAGGTGATTGACCGCGGCCGCGGCGACTGCCCGGCGCCGGCTCCCGCAAACGGGACGGCGGCCGGCAGGCAGCCGGGATCGGTTCGTTCAGACGGGCCTCGGGCCTGTCTTGCGATCGGAGCCCGGCGCGTTGCGGCGTTCGGGCGGTCAGTGGCTGCGGCGCCAGCAGCGCCGCGCAAGTCGGGACCGCGCCAGCTGAAGCATGGCGGCGGTCTGCTCGGGTTGATGCGTTGAAGCGGTGATGCGCTCGCGAAACGACGTGCGTGTCACGAGGGCGTTGCGTCGCATGCGGTTCAGGCATGCGATGAGGGAGGCGTCACGACCGATGCATCGTGAATGTCGCGATGCATCGGTCGTGCGCATCGGAACGCGCCGGCCGCCGTGAAGCGGCGCCCCGCGCGATACTCCATCCGGCAGCGGCCGCCGCTTGGCGACCGATGCCGATGCGGCTTACTGCGGCGTGATGTTCGACGCTTGCAGACCCTTCGGGCCACGCTTCACTTCGAAGCTGACCTTCTGGCCTTCGGCCAGGGTCTTGAAGCCCGTGCCGCGAATTTCCGAGAAATGGGCGAACAGATCGTCGCCGCCGTTGTCCGGGGAAATGAAACCAAAGCCCTTGGTTTCGTTGAACCACTTGACGGTACCGGTATCCACAAATACTTCCTTAATACAAATAATTGAACATGCGCCCGCGACGGGCACAGAAAGAATCAAAGAGGGAGAGACCAACGACTGCCGCACGGTGTGCGGCCAATGATGAGCAATCGAACTTCTTGACGACTTCGGTCTCGGACACTACGCGGTAGCGGCCGTTTCGTCAAGTTATTTTGATGCGGCGCACAAGCGCAAATGCTCCTGCGCCTTCTGCGGCAAGTGTTGCCGGCCAATGGAGCCTGTCTCGATATGCCCCTGATTTTCCGCCGGCTTGCGCGTTTTTACTGCGGCTCTGATGCATTCGGTACCGAGCATGAATTGTGGCGGTCGCGCCGAGTTGCCTACGGGAGCCATACGTCGCTCGCCAACCTGCCTCCCCTGACCTCGCGCGATGGCCAGCCGCTGCCGCGCCGCTAGTCGAACGGATTCAGCAACCGGACGCCAGTGCGAGCGAAATCGTCGACGTTGCGCGTGACGACCGTCAGATCGTTGATCAGCGCGGTGGCCGCGATCAGCTTGTCGAGTTCGTGCGTCGGATCGGGCACCCGCAAATGCCCCCACATCTGGCTGGTCTCGATATCGACCGGCAGGATGTTCGGCGCATAGCCCGACAGGATCATCGCGATCCAGGCCTCGAGCGCCGACGCCTGGCTATGATCGCCGCGATGACGGATCAGGTCGACGCCGCGCCGCAACTCGGCCACCGTCACGACGGACAGGTAAAGCGGGCTCGCGTCGGCTTCGGCCTGCCTGAAGAACGCCCGCACGCCGCGATTGGTTCGCCTGCCCTTCCTGATTTCGCTGATGACGTTCGTATCAATCAAAAACACGCCTGACCTCGCCTGAATCCTGAACACGTTGGAAATCCGCGTCCTCGCCCACCTCCGGCATGCTCAGCAGCACTTGAGCAAATGTCCGCCGCTTCGGCCGGCCGAGCGCTTCGGCCAGAATGGCTCGATGTTCGGCCTCGGCGCTCCTGCCATTGGCCGCCGCCTGCTCACGCAGGCTTTGAACGATAGTGTCATCCACGTTACGCACCAGAAGATTTGCCATGAGTACCTCCATCCAGATTTGCTATCAATGATAGCATCACGAAGGCAAATTGCAAGCATTGCTATCATCTTCGTGACCGGACGGACCCTGGAGTCGGCGTGAGCCAGCCGCAGCGGACGGCATGAATCCATCCCCGTCCCGCCGCTGGCCCGACGCATCGAACTGCTGTCGCTCAAGGTAAGCCGGCGCGGGACGATGGGGAAGCCGGCCGGATGGCCAGTCGAGCGCATCGATCACGACGCATGTCCGGCCGGCGAGGAACGGGATTTGCGGCGCAGGCGCCGTTGGCGACATGGGCTGCGAGCACGGACATCGCACCGATTCACGCTGAAACATCGTGTTGCACACCGGGCCGCGGCCGTCGCGATCGTTTGATACCATCGAATCACAAGACCGGCGATCGAACGCCGTGCGAAGCGCGCAGAAGACCTTGCATCGACGCGGACCATCCGTGCCTGAAATCCCGATCCAAGACACGAGACGCTCTTCAGTGGACTTTGTTACGCCAGCTCTGCAAACCCTGTTCTCCCCGACACCCGACAAACTCTACTTCCCGGCATGCCTTGCGGCCGTGGCGATCATCGCGTGGCTCGTCGCCCGACACGTGCCGTTCTATCGGTCGGCCGTCGACAAGTCGCTGTCGATGCGCTATCGCAATCTCGACGGTTTCCGCGGCATCCTCGCCACCTCCGTGGTCTTCCATCACTTCGCGTGCAACCAGGCGTTGCTGTCGACCGGCGTCTGGGGGGCCGGCACCGATTTCCTGCGCAATCTCGGGACGATTCCGGTCGCGATGTTCTTCATGGTCACCGGGCTGCTGTTCTGGGAACGCGCATGCAGAGGCACGCTCGACGTGCGGACCTTCTTCGTCGGGCGCGTGCGACGCCTCGCGCCGCTCTATCTGTTCTACGCGGCCGTCATCGTCGCCTGCACGCTTTACTGGTTTCCCGGCAACGCCGTCGGCGCACCAACGCAGTTGCTGGCCGACCTGCTCAAGGCCGTTTCGCTCGGCTGGTTCGGCGCGTTCCCGATCAACGGAGCGGAGCGGACGCCCTATCTGAGCGGCGTCTGGTGGACCCTCGCGTACGAATGGCGGTTCTACGTCGCCGTCCCCTTTCTCGCGTGGTTCGTCGCCACACGTGCGTGGCGCAAGCTGCTCGCGCTCGCGATCGTCTCGGCCTGTGCCGCGTTGTTCGGGCCGCCCGGCGGCATGGCACTGCTGTTCGCGTTCGGCGCCGTGGCCTACGAGGTGTCGCGGCACCCCGCGATCTGCGCGCGGCTCGCCACGAAACCGGCGGCGACCGTCGCGCTGCTGATTCTCGCGCTGTCTCCGTCCCCGACCGAACGCTATTCGATCGAAGGCGCGCTGCCGCTGCTTCCGGTGTTTCTCTGCATTGCATGCGGGAATACGTTCTACGGTGTACTGAGAACCCGGCCGCTCGCGTTGCTCGGCACCGCCAGCTTCAGCATCTACATGATCCACATGGTGATCGTGTACATGATCGTCCACGCAGTCGACAAGTTCGTTTTCCCGATCAATTCCGTCGGCGATTCAGGCATCTGGGCGCTCGCGCTGGCGTGCGCGCTGGTTGCCGTCTTGTGCGCGCTGCTGACTTACCGCTACGTCGAGCATCCGTTCATCGCAAGACGCAACGACGCACGCCCGGCACGCCGAGCGGCCGAGCCCGCTCGCGAGCGCCAAACCGTCACGCTGTGACCCACCTTCGGTTCAAGGCTCAGAAGCGATACGAGATGCCGATCTGCAGGACCGGATACCACCGATAGCGCGACATCATTTGCCGCAGCGAATCGAGCCCGCTTGCGACCAGTACCTGGCTCTTCGCCGGTCCGGCCGCCGCGGCGAGTTCCGGCGACAGCGTGTACGAACATTTCGGCATCCCGTACGCGACGCCGATATCGGCGACGAACCCGAGCCCTTTCGACGCCGGTCGATGTCCGTAGCCGATTCCGACATACGGCATCACGGTCGGATAGCGCGCTTCCGCGACCGCATACATACCCGGCAGCGCCGGATAGCGCTTGCCGCCGAACACGTAGGTTCCGTTGGTCGGCACCGACACGCCGTGAAGTTCGTCGTCGTTGAAGCGCAGCCCCAGCGTCGCGCGGAAGCCGCTGCCTCGCCACGGGAAGATGTCGGCATAGATGCCGCCCTGGCGCAGCTTCAGGTCGTCCTGATAGCGGTTGCCGGCCACCGTGAAATCATGCGTCAGATTGATCGCGTTGAAATCCGCGTGCGCGCCCAGCATCGAATTGAAGCTCACGGCCGCTCCGATGCCGACGCCCTGCGTGCCGCCCTGCAGGTAGATTTCCTGCGCGTGCGCGCTCGCGGCGAACACCACCGCGACCGCTGCCCATTGATTCACTATCGTTTTCACGGGCGCCTCCCCCGACATGTGCCGGGCGCGACGCCACGTACATGCGACCTTCGTCGCGATGCGCGATGCGAACCCCGGCACGACACCTTGCAAGCACGCTTGCTGTTCGACGGACCGGGGACGCGTTGCGCGGTGCGCATGACCGATACGACATGCGCTGCGCATGCACCGTGGCACACGGCGCGCGCGACCCGATCCGATTCCCCGTTTGTTTCGATGTCGTTACATGCCGCGGAGGCGCGGATCGTTCTGGCGAAATTCGTCTGCGCCGGCGGCATCGGGTGAACCGCAAAGCGCGTGCCATGCGGCGCTGACCGAGGCGGAAAAAGCGCCATCCGTCGGGACGGGTCGTGGCGGGAATCGCAATCGACGGGAAATGTTTCAGGAACGTATCCGTATTCGGCACGCGACGCCGAAACACGCGATCGTCGGCATCTGGCGTCGATCGCAGAATGCAGGTGGAAAGAGGCTGGACGGCCGTCAGCGCAGGGCGGTCGCCGTTGCGATCAAGCGTGCGCCGATGGATACGTTGAAAAAGCGTTGCAAAAGTGCGACCTCGTACCGGTCGCACGCGACGCCGATGCGCTATCCCGCGTAACGAGACAGGGTGAATACCGATGCGTGCGCAAGCATCTTGTCCGTCGATGGATCAATACATGATTCGAAACGACGGCAATGGACCGACGGGCACATCGATTACTAGATGACCGGACAGCGGCACTTTTAACCTTATTGACGAGTGCAATTTCCGTGTCTCATTGCGTGCTCCACCGTAAAGCAAACCGAATCACGATGCACGGATTTACGAACTCCCCGTGGCGACACGTGAGCCGGGGTGTCTTGGTACAATCCGTCGACCAAGAGCAAGCCGATTTGGCAAACAGCCTGACCGCTAGAAAACCGCTGGCGAGGCAGCGAGTCTCTAGTAATTCGGGGATGCCAGCGGCAATTAATTAGACCAATCGAATAGCGGGGGAAATTGTGAATCGATTTGCACTTCTTTTGTTGGCTGCAACCGTGGTAGCAGGTTGTAATTCGAAACAGTCGGACAACATTCAATCGTCCGCGGCGAGTCCCAGCGCGTCTAGCGACAGCACCCCGGCACAACAACCGTCACCGCCAGTAGTCGTCGCGCCTGCGCCTCCACCCCCTTCACACCATTACGCGATGAGTCAGGACGGCACGTATGGTTACGAGCCCGCGCTCAGTGAAGACGACGTGAGAGCGGGAAAAGCGACAAAGGCGCTTGTCATGATGCGCTATGTCGGCGTGAGGGACGGTAGTTATATTCTGCTGCTGGTCGACGAGGACAACCCAAATATTTCGAACCGCATCACGTGCCAAGCTCCGTGCAATTTCGCCAAATCGCAAACCATGGCAGGCGACTCGATTCTGAAAACTGAAACACTGCGCGTTGTACCTAATTCGCTTATCGGCGCGATGATCGAAGACGCGATGTCCGAACAACTGACTCCCTATGGTCAACGTACGTCCGCGTTGACCCCATCGACTTTGCCCGTGGCTCAATCGCCCGCCAACCAGCCCGCAAGCGATGCGACGACATCCCCGCTGCAACAAACGAGCTTCGACTGCACCAAAGCGAAGTCCATTCCCGAATTTTTGATCTGTCACGATGCAGATCTTGCCGCTGCGGACCGGGATCTCGCAACGACTTACCAACAAGCCAAAGATGCCGTCATCGACAAAACTGCGTTTGTTGAGCGAACGCGCAAACAGTGGAATTTCCGAGAAAAAAATTGTCGCGACAAGGAATGTCTGACATCGTGGTATGCATACCAGAAACGCATACTGGCAAAGATTGCACAAACTGGTGATGTCACTGCTCAAGACAACTGACGCACCCTAAGTGAATCCGAAGCCCGCTCGCCTGAGTGGGCTTTTTCGTGCTTACTACTGCCGGCACCATCAAGACACGTTCAGTTGCTGCCTCGTGATGTAACCAGCCCTATCCGACGCCAGAAACACGGCTGCCTGTTCGATCGTCTCCTTGAACACCCTTGATCGCCCTCGCGCCGTCTGTTGGACGAATCGGCGTCGCGCAGGCCGGCCGCACGATAAGGACGAATTGCGGCGGGTCACGGATAATTGTCATCGCCACTTTGTGACAGTCAATGCCGTCGCGCGACTTCCCGATGACCACCGGAATCGGTACCATCGAGCGCTCGAAGTCCGGCACGCGCCGGGCTTTTCGCACCACCCATTTCGCCATGTCCCGGGAACCCACACATTCCGTGCTGCTCTGGATCGTCGCCGCTGCGTTCTTCATGCAGTCGCTCGATACGACGATCGTCAACACCGCGCTGCCCTCCATCGCCCAAAGCCTGCATGCGTCGCCGCTTGCGATGCAGCCCGTCGTGGTCGTCTACACGCTGACGATGGCGATGCTCACGCCGGCCTCCGGCTGGCTCGCCGACCGGTTCGGCACGCGCCGCGTGTTCTCGGTCGCGATCCTCGTGTTCGTGCTCGCGTCGATCGGCTGCGCGGCGTCGCATACGCTCGGCCAGCTCGTCGTCGCGCGCGCCGTGCAGGGCATCGGCGGCTCGATGCTGCTGCCGATCGGGCGGCTCGCCGTGCTGCGCCGCGTGCCGGGCGAACAGTACGTCGCGGCGATCGCGTTCGTGTCGATCGCCGGCCAGCTCGGCCCGATCGTCGGGCCGACGCTCGGCGGCTGGCTCACCCAGGCGATTTCGTGGCACTGGGTGTTCATCGTCAACGTGCCGGTCGGCGTGGTCGGCTTCATCGCCGTGCAGCGCTACCTGCCGCACGACCAGGCGACGCAACCGCCGCCATTCGACTTCGTCGGCTGTGCGTTGCTGTCGGCCGCGATGATCGCGCTGTCGCTCGCGATCGACCCGCCGATGTCCACGCACCGCGCCGCGTGGTCGGCCGCGCTCGCCGGGCTCGGCCTCGCGAGCGCGCTCGCGTACCTGCCCCATGCGCGGCGACGCACGCAGCCGCTGTTCCGGCTCGGGTTGTTCCGCGAGCCGAACTTCGGCTCGGGGCTGCTCGGCAACCTGCTGTGCCGGATCGGCACGAGTTCGGTGCCGTTCATGCTGCCGCTGCTGATGCAGGTGCAGCTCGGCTATACGCCGCTGCGATCGGGGTTGATGATGCTGCCGGCCGCGATCGCGGGCGTCATCGCGAAACGGTGGATCGCGCCGCTCGTGAAGCGCTTCGGCTATGCGGCGTTTCTGGTCGTGAATACGGGAATCGTCGGCTGCGCGATCGCGGGGTTCGCGCTGGTGTCGGCGCGGCCCGCGCCGGTGCTGGAAGGTGTGCTGCTGATCGTGTTCGGCGCGGCGAATTCGATGCAGTTCGCGGCGATGAACGGCGTGACGCTCAAGGGGCTGTCGCATGCCGACGCCGGCAGCGGCAACAGCCTGTTCACGATGATGCAGATGCTGGCGATGGGGCTGGGCGTCTCGATCGGCGGCGGGCTCGTCAACCTGTTCGCCGCCTATCGGGGCTCGATGGCGCACGGGTTCATGCTGTCGTTCGCGTGCATGGGCGTGGTGACGCTGCTGTCGTCCGTCGTGTTCCGGCGGATCGATACGGCCGCGCCGCCGGTCAAGGCGACGGCGCGACCTTCCGCGTGATCGCGCCCGTCAGTTCACCTGCCGGCGCTCGACGACGCGCTTGAGCACCCAGCGGATCGACGAACCGTCGGCCGGCGGCTGCGCGACGCGGTACTCGTCGACTTCGAGCGTGTACAGGTAGCCAGGCTGGTACGCAAACCCTTCGATGCCCGCGTACCACAGGCTCCACGGCTCGCCCGGGCTGCTGCGCACCTGCAGGCACTCCATCGGCGCGACGCCCGTGCAGCGCGCGGACTGCGGCGCGACGTAGACGGTTTTGGTCACGGGCTTGCCGTCGGCCGGACGCGTGGCATTCGGCGCGGTGGCCGCCGCATCAGTCTGGCATCCGGCGACGAGCATGCTGCCGGCAATGACGGCCGCGCCGAGCAGCGTTCTGGAGTGACGAATCATCTGATGTTCCTCTGGGAGCGTTGGAGGGCCGATTAGACGAACTGCCCCGCGAGAAAGTTCACAAACACCTTACAGGATGCGTTCGACCACTCTCACTCAAGTGATGTCGCGCGCGAGCCGATACGTTAGCGTGTTCCAGTTCCGCCGCGCGCTTCGTCACCGGCCAGTCGATCGCCATCGACGGCGGCATCACCGTGCGGCGATCGTGTACCATCTGCGCTTCCCGATACGCTTCGACGCACTGCCTTCGTTCCCCGGCCACGCCCGCGCGGTTCGCGCAGCGCGTTTCCCTCGCATGACCTCATCCGCCTCGTCCGACACCGCGCTGCGCCCGCTGCCGATCGATACGCTCGTCGTGCCGGCCGTGCTCGACGGACGCACGGGCACCAATCGCTCGGGCAGCGCGCATCCGCAGATCGCCGCGACCAACGACCTCGACGCGGTGCGCGCGTGGCTCGCGCGCTTCGTCGATACGCCGACCACGTTCCAGAACTACCGCAAGGAAGCCGAGCGCCTGCTGCTGTGGGCCGTGATCGCGTGCGGCAAGCCGCTGTCGTCGCTCACGCACGAGGATCTCGTCGTCTACCGGCAATTCCTGCTCGCGCCCGCGCCGGCCGAGCTGTGGTGCGCGAACGGCGGCCGCAAGCATCCGCGCGACGATCCGCGCTGGCGGCCGTTCTACGGGCCGCTGTCGGCAGCCAGCCAGCGGCAGGCGCTGGTGATCCTGAACGTGATGTTCTCGTGGCTCGTGCAGGCCGGCTATCTGGCCGGCAACCCGCTCGCGTTGTCGCGACAGCGGCAGCGCCGGCCCGCCCCGCGCGTCACGCGCCATCTCGGGCAGCCGCTGTGGCAATCGGTGAAGGACGCGATCGCCGCGATGCCGCGCGACGATGCGCGCGCGTGCTTCCATGCTGATCGCGCGCGCTGGCTCTTCACGCTGCTGTATCTCGGCGGGCTGCGCATCACCGAGGCGGCCGATACGACGATGGGGCAATTCTTCTGCCGGCGCGATGCGAACGGGCACGAGCGCTGGTGGCTCGACGTGACGGGCAAAGGCGGCCGGCAGCGGCTCGTGCCGGCCACCGACGAGATGATGGCCGAGCTGACGCGCTACCGGCGCACGCACGGCCTGCCCGCGCTACCGCTCGACGGCGAGCCGACCCCGCTCGTGCTGCCGTTCGGTCAGGCGCGCAAGCCGCTCACGCGCGCGGCGCTGCACCGCATCGTGAAGCAGGTGTTCCGGCACGCGGCCGGCCGGCTGCGCGCGAACGGCGAAACCGGCGAGCAGGCGGCGCGCGTGCTCGAACAGGCGTCCGCGCACTGGCTGCGCCACAGCGCGGGCTCGCACATGGCCGACGGCCGCGTCGACCTGCGGCTCGTGCGCGACAACCTCGGCCATGTATCGCTCACGACGACGAGTCAGTATCTTCATGCGGACGACGACTGGCGCCATCGCGAGACGGAGGAGAAGCACCGGATCGGGTGGGACTAGGCTGCGTTGCGCCGCTCAGCGTGCGAGGTAGAGGCCGCCGTTGCTGCGGCATTTAGCACGGTCGCTTGCCACCGGCAGGTTGATTTAGCCGCATAGCAGCACGTCGGTACGCTTGCCGTGTCAGTACACGCCAACCCAGTGCCCCGGCACCCACGCCCAGTGATTGCCGGCCCACCGGTAATGCCCCTTCGCCCAGCGATAGCCGGGCGCGGGCGGTGGCGGCGCCACCTCGACGACGGGCGCCGGCTGCGGCGGCCGCACGGGCTCGACCACGCAGGCGGACATCAGCACGGCACTCGCGCTCACCAATACGGCGAGCGAAACGGATCGGATCTTCATTGTCGATTCTCCCTGTTGTGTAATGAGTTGAGCGGGCCGAGCGCGGGCTTGCGCCGCATCACGCGACCCCATGAATCAGGCCGCTCATCGGCCGCGCCGGGCCGCTTTCCGCGAACAATGCGGACGCGGTGCGGCGCGGGTCGAGCCGCAGGCTGTCGGCGGCCGCGCCAGCGATCAGCGCGTCGAGCGATGCGGTCGGCTTCAAGTCGCGCCCTTCGTACAGATCGCCGGGGCGCAGCCCCGGCCAGTCGGCGATCACGCGCCCGCCCGCGACCGCGCCGCCCGCCAGCATCGCGACCGATGCCTGCCCGTGATCGGTGCCGCCCGTGCCGTTCACCGCGGCCGTGCGGCCGAACTCGGTCGCGACCAGCACCGTGGTCTGCTGCCACGCGGGCCCGAGGCCGTCGCGCAATGCGGCGAGCATCGTGTCGAGCGCCTTCAACTGATTCGCGAGCCGCGCGTTCTGCGCGCTATGGGTATCCCAGCCGCCCGTCTCGATCATCGCGATCCGCGGACCGTCGTCACGCGCGAGAAACGTCGCGGCGAGCTTGCCGACGCCGGCCGGGTCCTGCCGTGCATGCGCATCGCCGGCGAGACCGCGTGCTTCCATCGCGGATTGCCACAACGGGCCGAGCTGCGCGTCGGCTTCGTAGAGCGCCGACACGCGCGTGAGCAGATCGTCCGGCGCGGCGGGCGAGCCGGACGGCGCATACGACGCGGCCTGCACCGTGCCGCGCAGCGCGAGCGGCACGGTCGGCGCGAATGCGATCGCGTTGTCGCGCGTCGCCGGCAGCAGCGCGGCGAGCCGGTTCAGCCAGCCGTCCTTCACCTGGTACGGCGCACGGCCGCCCGTTTCGAGCACGTTCTGGCCGTCGAAATGCGAGCGGTCGCGATACGGCGACGCGATCGCATGGACGAACAGCGCCTGACCGTCGCGATACAACTGCGCGGTCTGCGCGAGCGACGGATGCAGCGCGAACGTGCCGTCGAGCCGCGTTGCCGCCGCCGTGTCGATCGCGAGCGGGCCGCGCAGCGACGCATACGCGGGCTCCGCATACGGGACGACGATGTTCAGGCCGTCGGCCGCGCCGCGCTGGATCACGAACACGAAGCGCCGGTCGGTCTCGACGTTCGCGAATACGATGCGTGGCGCGACGAGGATCGCGCCCGCGCCGGCGGCGGCGACGCTGAGGAATTGTCGGCGGGACAGTGCCATGGTCATCTCCGTTGGAAATCGGGCGAGACAAGCAGCAGCGCGAGCGACGTCGTCGCGCTTTCGGCGCGCGCGAGCGCGGTCGCGGTCGGCGCGCTCAGCGAACCGGCGAGCAGCGTGTTGCCGAGCGTGCGCGGGTCGAGCCGGTCGCCCGTGCGCGCGGCCAGGCGCTGCGCAATCTCGACGCGGCGTACGAGCGCGTCCGGCGCCGCCCAGCTCGCGGCGACGTCGTCGTAGCCGGCCGGCGAGCCCGGCCGCCACACCGGCTGGCCGAGCTGCGCGAGCAGCGGCGCGGCCTTGAGATCACCGGTGTCGCGCCAGCCGAGCCCGCGCAGCGACGATACGGCCCACTCCCACGGTGTCTTGAACTTGCGGTCGACCGGCGACCACGCGTCCGGCGCATCGACGAGCGCGCGATAGACGGTCGGCAGATCGCCACCGCTCGTGTCGAACGCGCGCGCGAGCCGGTCGGTCAGCGCGGGCGGCGGGTTGTCGGCGACGAAATGACGGGCGAGCTGAAACGCGACGTGCCGGCCCGTCGCCTCCGATCGCGCGAGGTCGTGCAGGATCGCGCGCGCCTGCGCTTCGCCCGGTTGATCGTAGGTGCGGCCCATTACCGTGCGCGTGCCGGGTTCGTGCAGGTTCGGGCGGAACACGAATGCACCGGGCGCCGCATCGCCCGGTTGCGGCCCGCGCCCGCCGGCGATGCTCCAGCCGGTCAATGCGCGCGCGAATTCCGTCACGTCGGCTTGCGTGTAGCCGGTGCGCACGCCGAGCGTATGCAGTTCCATGATTTCGCGCGCGAGGTTCTCGTTGAGCCCGCGCTTCGCCGCCGGATTGCGTGCCTGCGCATGCAGCGCGGCCGGACTGTCGGGGCCGACCGAACGCGCCTGGTCGAGGAACACCTGCATCGCGGGATGCTGCTCGACGGCGACGAGCATGTCCTCGAAACGACCGAGCACGTGCGGGCGGATCGCGTCGCGTTCGAATGCGCCCGCGTACGCGGCCACCTGCCCCTTGTCGACCGATACCGCGAAATGGTTCGCCCAGAAATGCACGAGACGTTCGACGAACGGCGCGGGCGTGGTCAATGCGCTGTTCATGCGCGCGGCGACGGCGCTGCGATACGCGTCGTAGCCGTCGCGGCGGATCGATTGCTCGGTCGCGCGCTTCGCGGCGGGGTCGTCGCTCTTCATCGCGTTGCGTGCATCGGCAAAGCGCGTGGCGAGCGTGATTGCGTCCGGTTCGCCGGCCCATGCGGCGGGTCGTGCGTCGTAACGGTCGAATTGCGCGACGAGTGCCGCTTTCGGATCGGCGGGCGGCGCTTCGTCGGCGCGTGCGCCGAGACCGAAGCGGTTCAGCGCGATTGCGGCCGGCGTGGAGTCGTTCGGGTGGTCCATGACGGGCTCTCTTGCGGTGCGTACTCACGTTCAACGCAAGCACACCGGGAAATCCGTCGCGGGAAGGGAAAATATTCTTTTTGATCGAGGGAACGCCGGGCGGAAGTTTCTCGCCGCGCGGCGGCAGGCATCGTCAATGGAGAACGACCGCGCGATTCGCCGGAACCGGCAAACGCATGACGCGCGAGCGACATGCGGATCGCATGCCGCCCGCGTGGTTTAGCCGGTTTACTCGCTCGCCGATGCGTCCGGCTTCTTCTGCAGCTTCGGCGGCAGACGCCAGTTGCCGCTGCGCTGCAACCCGTCGACGAACTTCGCGCGCTCGTCGGGTGTCAGCGTCGCCGCGAAATCGACGACGCTGCGCTCGACCTGTGCCCGCATCGCGGTGTCGGCCGCGCGCGTGCGGTCGAGCGCCGCATCGATCGCCGCGCGATCGAGTTGCGGCGCGGCGAGCAGGTCGAGCACGGTGATCCGGCCGTCGCGCCCTTCCCGCGCGAAATCGCGGCCGCTCTTGCGCGCCGCCTTCAGCGCGGCGGCGAACTCGCGCTGCCGCTCATCGGGCAATTCGTCGGCGGCGAAACGCAACGCGGTGCGCGATGCGGGCGTGCCCGCCGCATGCAGGTCGCGGTGAGTCGAGAACCACTGATACGCGCCGCCGCCGATCGCGCCGAGCATGAACACATTCAACACGACCGAGCCGACGAGAATGAATTTCCAGCTGCGTTCGCTCATTCGTCGGCTCCGTCGATGCTCGGGCCGCCGAAGGTCGTCGTCAGGTAGCCTGGTTCGTGTTGCGCGATCGGTGCGCTGCCGAGCATCAGCATCGACACGGCGACCGCACCGGCAAGCGCGCCGGCCAGCCCGACGCCCGCGAACGCGGCGCCCGACCACCACACTCTGCCGCGGCTTCGCGCGCGTTGCGGCGCAGGCGCCGTGGCGACGATACGTTCGACCAGCGCCGGCGCGGGCGGCGCGACCGTGTCCTGCATCAGCCACGCATCAAGCTCGGCCGCCTCGTCGAGCGCTTCCAATGCGTCGCGCGGATGTGCTTGCGCCCACGCTTCGGCCGCCGCGCGCTCGGCTTGCGGCCAGCGCCGCGCGTCCGAGCCGTACGCGGCGACGATGGTACGGAATCGTTCGGGTGTCATCGCTTGTCCTCGCTAGGTGGATCGCCGGCCAGTTGCGCGCGCAGGTTGCGCCGCGCACGGGCGAGCAGGCTTTCCAGCGCATCGACGGTGATGCCCATCAGGTTGGCCGCTTCCACGTTCGACATTTCCTGATAGTACTGGAGCACCAGCGCTTCCCGCTGCCGCGGCGGCAACGCGGCCAGCGCCTGCCGCACGCGTGCGTCGCGCGAACGCAGTTCCGCATGCGCGGCCGGCTCCGGCTGCGTATCCGGCACGTCGGGCAGCGTGTCGACGGGCTCCTCGCGCCGGCCGCGCAACCGGTCGTAGCACAGGTTCAGCACGACGCGATGCAGCCACGTGTCGAAGCGGGCTTCGCCTTCGCGCCAGCGCGGCGCCTGGTTCCAGATTCGCAAGAAGGTCTCCTGCGCGACGTCCTCGGCTTCGTTCCGGTCGCCGAGCATGCGCGTCGCCAATGCGAGCAGCCGCGGCAGCTTGCGCGCGACAAGCACGCGCACCGCCGACGCATCGCGCGCGCCGACGCGCGCGACGAGTTCCGCGTCCGGATCGCGGTCGCCGCGATCGTTCAACGCCGCCTGCTCCGTCGTGCGGCGCGCGGGCGCCGCCCTGTTACGGCAGGTATCCCCACCGCCCGGCTGAAGCTCATCGTCGTGCTCTCCTTGCATGCGTCGGGCCATCACCGGACGGCGCCATGCCGGCGGTTCCGACGGTTCGGCATCGCCGCGCGCGTCGCGCCCGGCATCGCACACGGTGTCGGCCGTGTCGGTTTCATCGACATCCGGTTCGTGCCGCATGTCGACCCTGTCTGCCAACCGCGCCACCGTCGGCCGGCGCGCTCAATATACGACGACCGGCGCGGGCCGGTAATACACCGGACGGGCCGGCACCACGACGCAGCCGGCCAGCACGATGGCTGCGGCCGCCAGTATCACGATGGTTCGAAAGGGCATCGCTTCGACTCATGATGTTGCATGAAAAATCCGCCGCGCCGGTCTCGCGTGCCGCGCGGCGGCGTGCACGTCAGGCCCAGTGGCCCGGTACCCAGCGCCAGGCCGGGCCGCGCGCGTCCCAATGCCCGGGCACCCAGTGGTAACCGACGCGCACGACCTGCCAGTGGCCCGGAATCCATACGTAGCGACCCTGCCGCCAGTGCCAGTGCCCCTGATCCCATACGTAACCCGCACGGGCCGCCGGCATCACTTCGACGCGCGGCGGCGGCGGTGCATAAGGCGCGACGATCACGGCCTGCGCGAATGCGGCGGACGTCGCGAGCGCAGCCATGCCTGCGGCGGCCAATCGCAATGAAACAGAAAGTTTCATGAAAGACTCCGAAATAACGGGCATCGACCGGTGGCGGTCGTTCATGCATTAAACGGAGCAGGCGGAAGAAATCCGTCGCGATACCGGCGAATAAATTTCGGGGGCCGCCGCGGCGTCGATGTCGACTGGCGGCGCGCGCCGCGCGATCGTACGTATCGGCCGCCATGCATGCGGGGTTGCGGTACTGTCACAACGCGGCAAAACTGCCCTTCGACAATGCAGGCGACCGGGACCCCGCTCGTTTCCGGCCCACGCCCCGGCCGTGCTTGCGCATGGCCGCGCGGTTCCCCTCGCGCCCCATCAAACGAATACACCGACCATGTCGAACCAGGACACTTTCCCTGACCAGCCGAACGAGCCGGCCGCCTCCGTGTCGCGTCGCGGCTTCCTGAAACTCGCCGGCGTCTCCAGCCTCGCCACTGCTGCCGGCGGGCTTGCGGCCGCCCGCGCCGCCGCGTCGAATCCGGACGGCACGCCCGAGCAAGTTCACCTGACGTGGGGCAACGACCCGACGTCCGAAGTCGTGATCTCGTGGGCGTCGCTCGCCCCGGCCGTCAATCCGCGCGCGCGCATCGTCGCCGACGGCGAGCCTGCGCGCACCGTGCACGGCGTCCAGCGCCTGTACACGGACGGCCTGAACGGCGAGACCGTATTCGCGTACCACGCGCGCGTGCACGGACTGAAGCCGGATACGCGCTACCGCTACGAGATCACGGCCGACAACGACAGCAACGCCGCGCAGCCGTTCTCCGCGAATTTCTCGACTGCGCCGCGCGGCCGGGCGCCGTTCCGTTTCACGAGCTACGGCGATCTCGCGACGCCGAACGGCGCGTGGGTGCTGTCGTCGCCGCAGAGCCGCTTCGCGGTGCAGGCCGTCGAACAGTTCCAGCCGCTGTTTCACCTGCTGAACGGCGACCTCTGCTATGCGAACCTGAACCCGGCGCACCAGCCCGAGGTGTGGCGCGATTTCGGCAACAACAACCAGACGTCGGCTGCGAACCGCCCGTGGATGCCGTGCCCCGGTAATCACGAGATCGAATTCAACAACGGTCCGCAGGGGCTCGACTCGTACCTCGCACGCTATACGCTGCCCGAGAACGGCACGCATTTCCCGGGCCGCTGGTACAGCTTCCGCGTGAGCTCCGTGCTGTTCGTGTCGCTCGACGCCGACGACGTCGTGTACCAGGATGCCGCCGCGTTCGTCGGCGGCCCGGCGCCGCTCGTGCCGGCCGCGAGCACCGGCCGCCCGCCGATCGAGCCCGGCACGTCGTTCTACGTGCGCGGCTACAGCAACGGCGAGCAGACGCGCTGGCTCGAACGCACGCTGCGTCACGCCGCGCACGACGACGACATCGACTGGATCGTCGTGCAGATGCATCAGGACGCGCTCAGTTCGTCGAAAACGGGCAACGGCTCCGACAAGGGCATTCGCGAAGCGTGGCTGCCGCTGTTCGACCGTTACGGCGTCGACCTCGTGCTGTGCGGCCACGATCACGACTACGAGCGCAGCTACCCGGTGCGCGGTTGCAATCACCGGGCGGGCGTCGATGCGAAAACCGGTGAAGTGGTCGAAACGCTGCAGCCGCGCCCGGTCGGCTCGAACGATCCGGATCGCACGAAGTTCGATACGAGCCACGGCACGATCCACCTGATCCTCGGCGGCGGCGGCACCAGCGCGCCGCTCGACGTGTACGGCGAAAACCCGTCGACCGGCTTTGCGCAGGCGAAGGTGTTCACGAAGCCGAACCGGCCGGTGCCGGGCACCGCGCCGAACACGTTCGTGCGTCAGCCGGCCGATGCGCTCGAGGATGCGATCTGGTCCGCGCGTCGCGATACGGGCACCGGCTACGGGATCGCGGTGTTCGACCACGATCCGGGCAAGCCGGGCGGCCAAACGACGATCACGATGCGCTACTACCACGCGCCGGGCGCCGACCAGCATCCGACCGCGCAGTACGAGCTGTTCGAGACGATCGAGTTGAGCAAGAAGCGGCGCGAGCGGTGATCGACGCATCGGGCGCCCGCTGCGACGAGCGCCCGATGCGCGGCCGTCGACGGCCGGAACGCGCGGCGCGGGTCAGACTGCCCGCGTCGCACTCCGGCCCATGCAGATGAGTTTCGAATACCGCATTTACACGCCATCTTCGGCCGCCCCATTCGACGCCGTCGCCAACGTGCTGCGGCAAGCGCATTGCGACATCGACGTCGATCCCCATGAACGGCGGCTTGAAATTCTCGATGCGGCCAGCGGCTCGCCGCTGATCGATCTGTCGATCGAAGCAGCCGTTTTCCGCCTTGTCACGACGCTGGGCCCGACGCGAAACGCGATGCTCGACGCGATCGGGCGTGCGCTGTCGGGAATCGACGCACCGTGGCGTATCGACGACGCGTGATCGGCTCGCGCGCCTGAGTCGATCGTGCACGCCAGTCCGGCTGCGTCGCTGCAACGGCCGCGTCCCCGTAAAATGCGCGTTTCCGGCGAAATCTTCCCTTTGTATCGCGGCACGCGCTGACGGCACGCGCGAGCCGAGCCGAATCATCCGAAATCGAACTGGCATGTTGAAACAGGCAGCAAGCATGAAACGCAAGAACAAGGCAACGCTCGTCGGGCTCGGCGCGGTGCTGTTATGGGCGTCGGTGGTCGCGCTCGTGCGCGGCGTCAGCGAAAGCCTCGGCGCGACCGGCGGCGCGGCGATGATCTATACGGTGGCGTCCGTGCTGCTGCTGTTCTCGATCGGCTTCCCCGACCTGAGCCGCTTCCCGAAAAGCTATCTGCTCTGGGGCGGGCTGCTGTTCGTGTCGTACGAGCTGTGCCTGGCGCTGTCGATCGGCTATGCGAGCAACGGTCGGCAAGCGATCGAAGTCGCGATGGTCAACTATCTGTGGCCGAGCCTTACGTTGGTCGCCGCCATCGTGTTCAACCGGCAGCGTGCGAACCTGCTGGTCGTGCCGGGCGTCCTGCTGTCGATGCTCGGCATCTGCTGGGTGCTCGGCGGCGACCAGGGGCTCGATCCCGCCGGCATGCTGCGCAACGTCGCGGACAATCCGCTGAGCTACGGCCTGGCATTGTTCGGCGCGCTGATCTGGGCTGCCTATTGCACGGTGACCGCGCGCATCGCCAACGGCAAGAACGGCGTCACGCCGTTCTTCATGCTGGTCGCCGCGGTGCTCTGGATCAAGTTCGCGATCGAAGGCGGCGGCGGCATGACGTTCAGTTTTCGCGCGATCGTGTATCTCGTGCTGGCGGCGTCGGCGCTCGGCTTCGGCTACGCAGCCTGGAACACCGGCATCATGCACGGCAACGTGACGGTCATCGTCGGCGCATCGTACTTCACGCCGGTGCTCGCCGCCGCCCTCGCCGCCACGCTGCTGCATGCGCCGCTGTCGATCGAATTCTGGCAAGGCGCATCGATGGTGTGCGGCGGCTCGATCCTGTGCTGGCTCGCGACGCGCAGCCGGCGTCGTGACGAGGCCGAGCCCGTGCCGATCGGTAAGGAAACCGAAGGTAACTGCCACGGATAACGATGCCCGGCGCCGTCGACGGAGGGCTCGAACGCAGCGGTCGGCCATGCCCCGAACTGCGGCCGCCGGGCTACCTCTGCGATTCCAGCGCGATCCGCACGGCCAGCCCGGCCAGCACCGTCCCCATCAACCAGCGCTGAACCGCCGCCCACAGCGGCCGCCCCGCGAGAAAGCCTGCGATCGAACCGGCCGCGCAGGCGATCAGCGCGTTGACGCTGACGCTCACCACGATCTGCACACAGCCGAGCGCCAGCGACTGCGCGAGCACGCTGCCGTGCCCCGGCACGATGAACTGCGGCAGCAACGACAGATACATCACCGCGATCTTCGGGTTCGCGAGGTTCGTGACGAAGCCCATCGTGAACAGCCTGACACGGCTGTCGTGCGGCAACTGCCGGACCTGGAACGCGGAGCGCCCGCCCGGCTTCAGCGCCTGCCACGCCAGGTACGCCAGATACAGCGCGCCGGCAAAGCGCAGCGCATCGTATGCGTACGGCACGGTCATCACCAGCGCGGTGATGCCCACTGCCGCACACACCATGTAGAACACGAATCCCAGTGCGACGCCGCCGAGCGATATCAGCCCGGCGCGGCGGCCCTGGCAGATCGAGCGCGAAACCAGATAAATCATGTTCGGTCCAGGCGTCAGCACCATGCCGAGCGACACGAGTCCGAACGCAAACAGGGTGGGCAAGGCCGGCACGGAACACTCCTTCATGGCAACGACAACGATGTCCGAACAATATATTGCATCTCAATCATCGTCGGCATGAATAAACCGCAAGTGCCCCATGAGCGTCGTGCATCGTGCCTACCGGTTGCTACCTGCTCTTTTTCGCGCGCGTCCGGGTCGTATTCCCAGCCTTCGCACGTTGCGCATCGACGAGCCGCACGAATTCGTCGGTGACCGCATTGCCGGCGGTATTCCACGCCAGTCGCACGGAGCGATGCAGCCGCGGCGACAATTCCAGCACACGGCCGCCAAACGGCGTGTACGTGAGCGTGATGCGCGGCACGATCGACACGCCCATGCCGGCCTCCGCCATCGACAGGATGGTGCGCATCTCGACGACGTTGAACGCCGCGCGAAGCGGCACGCCGCCGCGCGCGAAGTAATCCGTAATCACCGGCCCGCACCCCGCCTTCGAGAAGATAAACGGCGCCGCGGCCAACTGCCTGGCCGACACGCTCTTGCGGCCGGCGAACATGTCGTCGGCCGCTACCGCGACAAAATCCTCGTCGAGGAGCGGCAGGTTGTGCGCAAACGTCTTCGTGCCGGCCACCACGCCGACGTCGGCCGTCCCGTCGTCGATCCACCCTTCGACTTCGCTGTCCGTGCCTTCGAGCAGCACCGCCGACACGCCCTGGTGCATTTCCTTCAACGCCTCGAGCGCGGGAACGACGAACGCCAGCGACACGCTCGGCAGCGACGCGACCACCAGCTTCCCTTCAAGCTTGCCGCGCGACAGGCCGAACTGCTGGCGCAGCATCTGCGCTTCCCGCACCACGCTCTGGACATACGGCCACAGGCGTTCGCCGGCCGCCGTCAGGACGACCGGCTGCCGGTCGCGCCAGAGCAGCTTGACCTGCGTGATGTCTTCCAGCTCCGTCAGCGCATGGCTGATCGCGGATTGACTGCGGCTGAGCCGGTCTGCCGCGGCCGTCAGCGAGCCGAGTTCGACCACGGCGGCCAGGGCCTGCAACTGCGCAAGCGTCATCGGGTTTCCTTGTTCGGGGGTATGTATGCCACGCATGAGGTGGCTAATCGACTTGAATTATATTGAACTGCCGGCGAGTGCCGGCATGGGGCTGGTTCGCCCGCTGCGGGACAAGATATCGCCCGGGATTTTCAGGATGATCGCCCTGCAGTTCGTGCTCATCGCAGCGTCGCGGATGATCTGGAAGTCGGGCGCATTTCGGCACGGCGGATCGTCTGCCGCCCGCACGGGCAGCGTGCACGCAATCAAGCCATCGATCGCGCATGCGTTCTGAAAGCTGCAACGCGTAGTATTCGCAGACCCGGCGTATCGCTCCGACCCGCTCCGACCGACAGCGCGGACGATACGCGACCGGCTTTGCTGCGCGTACGCTGATGCTGACGTCGGCGTTGCCACGTTTTCAAAGGCACGAAATGGAAACCTATGTGTTGCTGGGCTGCGGATTGGGCCTTGGCTTGTTGATCGCGATCTGGGGCATCTGGTCGCTCCGATGACGCGCACCGGCCCCGTCCGCGCGCAAGGATTCCGTAGGGAGACGGACGGGAAACCGTAGTGTCGGTGAACGGTTCCATTCGACTTGATTCGCAGTCCGATTCAGCCTGACATCGCCCGCCCGCCCCTGAACGGTCGGTCGCCGCTGCCGCCCGGCACGCGACATGTCCGGCACCGCGCCCTGCTCCATTCCCGAAGACGCGTTAGACTATTCGGATGGAACAATGCCGTTATTGCCAGAGAATCCGCGATGAATGGGATTGCCACGGCGACGAATGCCGCCGGGCAATCGCCAAGGCACTGCGCCGCCAGCGTGCGGGCCTGCCGATGGTGCCCGATCGCATCCGCAACGAGTTGCCGTCCGGCGCGCCGACCCAGCAGGTGATCGCGGTCCTGTCGCGCCAGCGTCTGCGCGCGCGTCGCGGCAACGAGGAACGCCGCGAGCGCAAGGAAATCGACGACGACGGGGTCTGATCCAGCCACCGTGCCGTCTCGCGATCCGTTGCACGTTGTTCGCCCCCTCCTTCCCGCAGGGCGTCCCCCGTGCGCGCATCCCTTCTGTTCACGCCCCCGCTGTCCCTTGCAATCCCGGCAACACCGCATGGGGACGGAAGACGTTTGTCTCGAAATTATTACCTCGAGCGCAACGATCTTTCACTCAAACCCACGTTTACCCTAGATCACGCGACGCCTACGATGTAATCAACCGCTTACGACATGGTGTCGAACGCGGAAAGCCAAATAAACATCGGAGGTCATCATGAAATCGCTCGTTTCCGCAGTCGCCGCCGCAGTCGCCCTGTCCGCCTCGTTCGGCGCATTCGCACAAAGCACCGTGACGCGCGCCCAGGTGCGCGAGGAACTGGTCCAGCTCGAAAACGCCGGCTACAAGCCCAGCCAGTCGAGCCCGCATTACCCCGCCGACATCCAGGCTGCGCAAGCCCGCGTGCACGGCGTCGACAACAGCGGCTCCGGCTCGCAACCGGCCGCGACCGCCGAGAGCGGCGCACCGGTCGTCCGCGCGCAGAACCCGCGCGACTCGGTCTACTTCGGCCACTAAGTCTGCCGCTGCACGCCCCGCGCGTGCGGCCCGCAGATGCAACGAGCCCGTCCCGCGTCGGGCTCGTTGCGTTTCGGCCCGCCGTCAGCGAGTGCCGTCCGAGGCGACGCGACCGGTTTGGTCCGGCGTACCGCCGCGGACCAGATCCTGATAGCGCACGCACACGCACTGCGCGGACGCCTTCGCCGCATACATCGCCGCATCCGCCTTGACGAGCAACTCCTCGGCCGACGCGCCATCCGCCGGAAACTCGCTGACGCCGATGCTCGCGCCGACGGCCATGCGCCCTTCGTCGAACTCGAGTTCCTCGGCCATCACGATCTGGATGCGCGACGCGACATCGCCGATCACCGCGGGTGAACTCACGTCCGAAATCAGCACGATGAATTCGTCGCCGCCGAGCCGTGCCGCCATGTCGCCGGCGCGCAGCACCTGGCTCAGCCGCTTCGCGACCGCGACGAGCGTGCGGTCGCCCGCCGAGTGTCCGTGCTGGTCATTGATCTGCTTGAAGCGGTCGAGATCGACGAACATCACCGCCAACCCCTCGCGCACCGCGGCCGCATGCCGGATCGCGGCCTCGAGATGCTCCATGAACAGCAGGCGGTTCGGCAGGCCGGTCAGCGGGTCGTGACCGGCGAGGTGCGTCAGTTCCAGCTGCTTCGCGCGCAGCATCGCCATCTGCGTGCGGATCTCCACGCGCATGCTGTCGAAACAGCGCGCGAGCACGCCGATCTCGTCGGCCCGCGCGACCGGCAGCCGTTCGGCGGCCGGGTCGTCGAACA
Organism: Burkholderia sp. E168m22; assembly: GCF_001319805.1. NCBI lineage: Bacteria > Pseudomonadati > Pseudomonadota > Betaproteobacteria > Burkholderiales > Burkholderiaceae > Burkholderia > Burkholderia sp. E168m22. The sequence continues at coordinate 69,599 of NZ_BBSK01000086.1, read as the reverse complement.
CGTGTGTCGCGGCGCGCGCGAGGGTCTGCAACGGCCGCGTGATCGCACGCGCGAACAGGATCGCGAGAATCACCGCCAGCACGCTCGATACGAGCACCATCCTGACGATTCGTTCGCCCAGCATGCCGGCCGGCGCGAGCACGTCGGCCAGCGGGCGCGCCATCCCGAGCACGACGAAGCGGTTGCCCTCGTCCTGCCCGAACGGCGTGCGCACGAACGCGAACATCTGGCCCGGTGCTTCGTCGGGCTGCGCGAGTCCATTGAGCGTCACGTTCGTGCGCGCGCTGTCGAACAGCGCGCGCGTGACGGCAAAGCGGTCCTGCATCAGGACGCGCCGGCCGCGATCGAAGCCGAACGTCTGCGCCGGATCGGGATGCACGAGAAAATCGCCCCACTCGTTCGCGAGATAGACCGCATAGTCGTCCGGAAGATCGCGTTCGAGCCGGTCTAACACGCGCGACAGCTCGACGTCGACGACGAGCGCGCCGACCGTCTGGCCGGCCGCGTCGACCACCGGCGTGCCCACGCGCAGGATCGGCAGCCCTTCCGCCGCATGCGATCCCGTCTCGTGATTGACCACGATCGGCGACAGATAGATATGGCCGGGCGCCGTCGCGAGCGTATCGAATACATAGGAGAACTGCCCTTTCTCCTGGAACGCGCTTTCGGGCAGCACGACGATGCCGCGCGCATCGCGATCGAGGCGAATGCGTTCGATCCCGAAATGCCCGCTCGCGATCAGGCGAATCTGCAGGTATTCCGCATGATTGCGCATGAAGCTGTAGTACACCTGCTCGAGCCGCATGCGTCGCGCGGCGTCCGGGTTGTCGCCGCCGGCGACGGACGCGGACGACGGCAACTGCGCGAGCACGAGCGCATCGTCGGCCACGTCGGCAAGCGCGGTGGTGAAGCGCTGCCCGAGCAATTGCGTCGACATCAGCAGGCTGTGCTGCGCTTCCTGCACGAGCATCGCGCGGTTGGCGCGATACGCGTAGTAGCCGGTCGTGCCGGCCGCGATCACGCCGATGCACGCGAACAGCACCGACAGCTTCGACGTGAGGCCGAGCCGGATCATTTTCCGAATCGCTCCGGCCGGTCGCCCGACACGATGCGGCTCCACAGCGATTCGCGGCGCGCGATGTCCTCCACGGGCTGAAGCCACACGAGATGCTGGTGTCCGGTATCCAGGCCGCGCGGCGGCTCGAGCGTGTTCGCGAGCCCCTGACGCTCGGTCAGCAGCGCGCCGATCGCCGGTTCGAGCATGTAGTTGATCCACGCGAAGGCAAGCTCGGGACGTTGCGCGCCGCGCGTGACGGCCCAGCAGTCGAGCCACGCGAGCGCGCCTTCGTCCGGGATCACGTACCCGACGTCCGCGCCGGCGCGACGCAACTGCTCCACCTGCTGCGTGCCGTAGTTGCCGAACATCAGCGCCGCGCGATGCTGGACGAACAGCGCGGTCGCTTCTTCGGGAAGCGTGTAGTACGTCAGCAGGTTGCGGCGCAGGTCGATCAGCTTGCGGGCCACGGCAAGCGTCTGCGCGGGCGACAGGCGGAACGGATCGGAATAGCCGAGCGCCAGCGCCGTGAACGAGAAGTTGTGCTGCGCGCTGTTGAAGTCGAGCACCTTGCCGCGATAGCGAGGATTCCACAGCTCGCGCATCGAGCGCGGCGCGGCCGGCACCTGCTTGCGATCGTAGATCAGCCCCATCGACGAATACGTGAACGGGATCGCGTAGGACGCGCCGTCCTGCACGAGGCCGCCGATCGTCGCGAGCTGCTGGAAATTCGGCAACTGCCGCCGCCGGTTCGCGATGCGCGACAGGTCGATCGGCGCAAGCAGGTGTTCATGCGCATAGCGCTGGATCTCGGCCGTGTTCGCGGCCAGCACGTCGTACGGCGGCGGCGACGCGCTGTGCAACCGCGTCCACAGCGCTTCGTCGGAATCGACCAGCGTCACCTCGACACGCACATGAAACTGCGCCTCGAATGCGCTGACGATATCGCTGTCCGCATAACCGGGCCAGGCCAGCACGCGCAGCACGTTGTCGTTGACGGTTTCGGGAGAGGCCGCGACGGCCGGCGGAACGGGCGCCAGTAAGCCAAGCGTCAGCATGACAAGCAGCGTGCGCACGGCGCCGCGGGCGCGCGCGCGTGCACCGATTCCCCTGATCAATCGCACCCCGCGTGAATCGCCCGGCTGCATTCGACTGTCCTTTTTCGAGTCGATGCGATATCCCGCAACGAGACCATAAAACGCAGGGTCACGCAATCGGAACAAGCCGCACGTCGCGCATATTCGCGGGCCTCACGGCTGAATGCGACCCAATTACACGAGCCCGCGTCGGGCCGCGAACACACGAACACGCGAATACGCGGAGACGCGAATACGAACGTCAGCGCCAGGCCTGCGTGAATTCGGCGATCACGCGCGACAGGTGGGCGCGCATCGCGTCGCGCGCACCGGCCGCGTCGCGCGCCATGATCGCCGCGAAGATCCGCTGGTGATCCTCCTGCGACGCCTCGCGCAGCGCGGGCGAGTGAAAGTGCTCCTCGATCTTGTCCCACAGCGGATCGGCGCGCGCGCAATCCCACATCGCCGTGACCATGTGCAGCAGCACCGTGTTGCCGGTCGATTCCGCGATGCGCAGGTGGAATTGGCGATCGGCCGCGTCGTATGCGGCCTTGTCGTTCATCTGTTCGCGCATCGTCGTCAGCGAGAAAAACAGGCGGTCGAGATCGCCATCCTTGCGCTCGGTCGCCGCGAGCGCCGCGACTTCCGCCTCGATCAGCCCGCGCGCGCGCAGCGTCTCGATCGGCCCGGGGCCGCGCGGTACTTCGAACGTGACCGGCCGCGCGGCGTCGGCCGCCGACACGTAGATGCCCGAGCCGATCCGCACCTCGACGACCCCCTGCACCTCGAGCGCGATGATCGCCTCGCGCACTTGCGTACGGCTCACGCCGAACTGGTCGGCCAGACTGCGCTCCGACGGCAGCCGCGCGCCGGCTTCGAACGCGCCGGCGGCCACCATCGCGTGAATCTGCCGCGCAAGGCCGATATAGGAGCGGTCCGCGGCATCGGTGTCGCGGCTGGCGGGCAGGCTGGAAAGGTCGGTCATCGAAAGGCTCGCAACAGGCTGGCCGGCGCCGCTGCGGCGTCGGATCGACAAAATGGTACACCAATTTGGCTGCGCCGCCGGTTCGACCGATCGGCCAGCCTATGCCTGCCACTTCCAGAAATGCATCACGCGTGATCGCTTGCCTGACAACTGGTAAACCACTATCCCACGCAACTGGCATACCAATCATAATCCGCACACCGACGACGGCCCGGCACGCCGCCGCCCCGCTCGTCCGACGCATGAACCGACAGCCAGGAGCCTTTCCAGTGAAGATGTCTTTCCGTTGGTACGGCGAGTCCGATCCGGTCTCGCTGCAATACATCCGCCAGATCCCCGGCGTCACGCATATCGTGTCCGCGATCTACGACGAACCCGTGGGCGAGGTGTGGCCCGCGCACAAGATCGACGCGCTGAAGGCGACGATCGAGCGCGCCGGCCTGCGGTTCGACGTCGTCGAATCGGTGCCGGTGCACGAGGACATCAAGCTCGGCAAGCCAACCCGCGACCGCCTGATCGACCACTACCGGCAGACGATCCGCCATCTCGGCGCGGCCGGCATCCGCGTCGTCTGCTACAACTTCATGCCCGTGTTCGACTGGACCCGCACCGAGCTGTCGAAGACGCTCGACGACGGCTCGACCTGCCTCGCGTTCAGCACCGACGCGGTCGACCGGATCGATCCGAACGACGGCATCGCGCTGCCCGGCTGGGATTCGAGCTACCGGCCCGAACAGTTGCAGGCGCTGCTCGCCGACTACCGCGACGTCGACGAGAACGCGCTGTGGGCCAATCTCGAATACTTCCTGAAGGCGATCATTCCGGTCGCCGAGGAAGCCGGCGTGAAGATGGCGATCCATCCCGACGATCCGCCGCGCCCGATCTTCGGGCTGCCGCGCATCGTGAAGAACCGCGACGATCTCGCGCGGATCGTGCGCATCGTCGACTCGCCCGCGAACGGGCTGACGCTGTGCTCGGGCTCGCTCGGCGCGGGCCCCGAGAACGACGTCGAAGCGCTCGTGCGCGAGTTCGGCGCGATGGGCCGCATCCATTTCGCGCACATCCGCAACGTGAAGGTCGACGCGAACGGCGATTTCGAGGAAACCGCGCATCTGTCGAGCTGCGGCTCGCTCGACATCGCCGCGATCGTGAAGGCGTACCACGACACCGGCTTCACCGGCTACGTGCGCCCCGACCACGGCCGCATGATCTGGGGCGAGACGGGCAAGCCCGGCTACGGCCTCTACGACCGCGCGCTCGGCGCCGTCTACCTGAACGGCCTGTGGGAAGCGCTGGCGAAGTTCGACCGCACCCCGCAAGCGTCGCGGTAATCCGCCCTTCGAGGCGGCCGGCGCAGCGGATCGCCGGTCGCCCGCCACGACATTCCGCGCGGAGACACCGCCATGCCACGCATTCGATGGGCCATGATCCTGATGTGCTTCCTGGCCAACGTCATCAACTTCATCGATCGCGCGAACCTCGCGATCGCGGCGCCCAGCATCCGTGCCGACCTCGGGCTCGACGCGGTCGGCATGGGGCTCGTGCTGAGCGCGTTCTTCTGGACCTATGCGTTCCTGCAATTACCGGCCGGCTGGTTCATCGACAAGGTCGGCGTACGCGTGAGCCTCGCGCTGGCCGTCGGCTGGTGGTCGGTGTTCACCGTCGCGACGGGCGCCGCGCGCGGCCTCGCGCAACTCGTCGGCGTGCGGCTGATGCTCGGCGTCGGCGAAGCGGCCGCGATCCCGTCGTTCGCGAAGGTCGCGTTCAACTGGTTCCCGCGCAGCGAGCGCGGCCTGGCCAGCAGCATCTTCGACAGCGGCTCGCGCGTCGGCTCCGCGCTGTCGCTGCCGCTCGTCGCGTGGCTGATCTCGCTCGTCGGCTGGCGCGGGTCGTTCGTGATCACGGGCGGCATCGGCATCGTCTGGGCGCTCGCGTGGTGGTTCGTCTATCGCGACCCGGAACGCTATCGCGCGATCGCGCCGGACGCCGTCGATGCGCTGCTCGCGCAACGCGGCGCACCGACGGTTGCGGCCGCAACCGACGGCCCGAAGGTGTCGTGGCTGGACCTGTTCCGCTATCGCACCGTGTGGGGGATGATGATCGGCCTGTTCTGCCTGAACTTCGCGATCTACTTCTTCATCACGTGGTTCCCGAGCTACCTGCTGCAGTCGCGCGGCTTCTCGCTCGCGTCGCTCGGCACGTGGGGCATGCTGCCCGCGCTGCTCGCGATTCCCGGCGGCTGGCTCGGCGGCTACGTGTCGGACAGCCTGTTCCGCCGTGGCTGGAGCGCCACCGCCGCGCGCAAGACCTGTCTCGTGCTCGGCATGCTGCTGTCGTCGTCGATCGCGCTGTCCGCGTTCGTGGAAAACGTGTGGGCCTGCCTCGGCCTGTTCGCGCTCGCGTATGCCAGCCTGTCGTTCGCCGGCGCCAACGTGTGGACGCTGGTCGGCGAAGTCGCGCCGACGCCCGCGCACGTCGCCTCGCTCGGCGGCATCCAGAACTTCGCGGGCAATCTCGCGGGCATCTTCATCACGACCTTCACCGGCGTGATGCTGTCGCTCACGAAAGGCTCGTTCGTGGTGCCGCTCGCGGTGGCCGGCGCGCTGTGCGTGGTCGGTGCGCTGTCGTACCTGTTCGTGGTCGGCAAGGTCGAGCCGTTGCCGCCGCTGCGGCGCGGCAGCAGCGCACGGAATGTCGAACCGAACGCGGCCTGACGCAGCGGGACGGCGCGACCGAAACGCCCACGCTTTCCTTTTCGGGCCACGCATCGGACAATGAGCCGCGCCCGCCGGGCGCGGTGCCGCCCCGGCCCGCGCGCGGCGGCGGAGCGCCCCGCCCACGCCGATGAAACGCTACGAAACCCTCGCCCATACGATCGCCGACGACATCCGCAACGGCAACCTCGCGGTCGGTACACGTCTGCCGTCGCTGCGGCAGATCATCGCGCAACATGGCGTGAGCCAGTCGACGGTGTTTCGCGCGTATTACCTGCTCGAGCAGTGGGGGCTGATCCGCGCGCGCGAACGCTCGGGCTACTACGTCGCGCCGGGCGCGCAGCCGGCCACGAGCCCGGCGACGAAACGCCGGACGAGCCGCGCGGGTGCAACGCGCAAGGTCGACATCAGCAACCTCGTGTTCTCCGTGCTCGATGCGGCCACGCAGCCCGGCATCGTGCCGCTCGGTTCCGCGTTCCCGGCGCCGCAGCTGTTTCCGCTGCCGCGCCTGGCGAAGTCGCTCGCGCAGGCCACGCGACTCGTGAGCCCGTGGAGCACGGTGGTCGACCTGCCACCCGGCAACGAAGCGCTGCGTCAGCAGATCGCGCGGCGCTATCTCGCCACCGGCATCTCGCAACCGATCGACGAAATCGTCGTCACGAACGGCGCACTCGAAGCGCTGAACCTGTGCCTGATGGCGGTGACGCGGCCCGGCGACGTCGTCGCCGTCGAAGCACCGGGCTTCTATGCGGCGCTGCAGGCGATCGAGCGGCTCGACCTGCGCGCGGTCGAGATTCCCGTCGATCCGCGCACCGGCCTCGATCTTGATGCGCTCGCGAACGCGCTCGACCGGCACGCCATCCGCGCGTGCTGGTTCATGACCAATTTCCAGAATCCGACCGGCGTCACGCTGACCGCCGAAAAGAAGCGCGCGCTCGTCGAATTGCTCGCGGCGCGCAACGTGCCGCTGATCGAGGACGACGTGTACGGCGAACTGCATTTCGGCCCGGACTACCCGCTGCCCGCGCGCGCGTTCGACCGTCACGGCCTCGTGATGCACTGCAGTTCGTTCTCGAAAACGCTCGCGCCCGGCTACCGGATCGGCTGGGCCGCCGCCGGCCGGTTCGCGGAGAAGGTGCAGCGGCTCAAGCTGATGACGACGCTGTCGGCCAGCATTCCCGCGCAGGCCGGCATCGCGAACTATCTCGAGCACGGCGGCTACGACCGGCACCTGCGCAAGCTGCGCGGCGCGCTGCACGCGCAGCTCGACCGGATGGACGACGCGCTGCGGCGCTGGCTGCCGGCCGGCGTCGAATGGGTGCGGCCCGACGGCGGGTATTTCCTGTGGCTCGCGTTTCCCGATGCGATCGACGCGATGGAACTGCATCGCGAGGCGATCGAACGCGGCATCAGCTTCGCGCCGGGGCCGCTGTTTTCGGCCGCGCACGGCTTCGAGCGCTGCGTGCGCGTGAACTTCGGCCATCCGTGGAGCCGCGACATCGAGCGCGCGATCCGCGTGCTCGGCGAACTGGTCGCGCAGCCGTCGGTCCGCAAGGCAGGCTGATCGCGTCCTGGGCGAGCGCACCGCGCCGTGCTGCGTGCGTCACGGTCATGCAGCCGCTCCGCGTGCGGGTTACATTGCAGGTCCTCCCGCCCTTTCCCGATTGCCCATGAGCCCATTGCCCTACCTCGATCACGATGCGCTGCTGACATTGACGGCCGAAGCGGCGCACGTCACGCAGCCGTGCACGTGCACGAAGACCTCGCTCGCCGGCTGGACCACGCTGCCGCTGTCGCTGCCGGACACGCAACTGATCGAAGTGGCCACGCTCGCGCCGCCGGGCGAACCCGAGCCGACCTACGCGGAATATCATCCGGCCGGCACGCGCTATGCATCGGACGACGCGCCGATCGCGCCGCGCCATTTCCCGTACAACCGCTGCACCGTCAGCCGCTGCAGTACGTGCGGCCGCCTGTTCCTGCGCTACCAGGAAGGCGGCGGCTACTTCATCGACCAGCGCATCCGCGCGCTCGATCCGGCGCTCGTCATCGACGCGTGATCGCGCAACGCACGGGGTTTTCGAGCGCGGTGCTCGGCGACGACACCGATCTCGCGGCCGCGCGGCGGCAGCTCGTTCGGTTTCCGGGCTTCCATCAGCGCGACGCGGGAACGACCCTGCCGCCGCAAGACGCCGCAGCGCAGCCCGGAAAATGAAACGGGCGGCTCGCTGGCCGCCCGTACGATGAACCGGAAGCAAACCGGCCGGCGCCCGCCATCATGCGGGCGCCCCCGGCATTCAGCGCGCCGCCACCGGCTTGCCGAACCCGCCGAGGATCTTCTTCTCGAGCGCGATGTAATCGCGGCCGAAGTGGTGATCGCCCTGCGTCTTGATCACGTCGGCGCCCGTGTTCGCGAGCGCCGGGCACATCGTGTCCGTCTCTTCCGCGCCATAGAAGCACTGCACGAGCGTCGGCGGCACCTTCGCGATTTCCGGCGCGACCTTCAGCGCCTTGTCGCTCGCGGGCATCCCAAGCCAGCCCGTCACGCGGATCTGGAAATCGGCCGACGGCGCGAAGCCGAGCAGCGACATCACCGCGACCTTGTCGCGCAGGTCGGCCGGCAGCCGGTTGTACGCGAACGGCATCACGTCGGCGCCGAACGAGTAGCCGACCAGCGCCACGCGGCTCGCATGCCAGCGCGCCATGTAGGTGCGCATCACGCGGGCCAGGTCGCGGCTCACCTGGGCGGGCGGCTTCTCGCTCCAGAAATAACGCAGGCTGTCGATGCCGACCACCGACACGCCGTCGCGCTGCAGCGCCTCGGCGATCGTCTTGTCGAGATCGCGCCAGCCGCCGTCGCCCGAGATCACGATCGCGAGCCGGTCGCTGCCGCCCTTGGCCGGCAGCTCGACGAGCGGCAGGTCGGACACGTCGAGCTCGTCGCTGCTGCCGCTGGTGTCGCGCAGGTGCGACGTGACGAGCGACACGAGCTTCGCGGTGTCGCCCGCGGCCGCCGTCTCGACGAAGCCCGGCATCGCGCGGCGCACGATCGTCGGATCGGGCGGGCACGGCTTGAAGCGCGGATCGAGCTTCGCGGCCGGACCGACCGCGACGACGCCGGCGATCGTGTTCTCCGGCGCCATCGCGAGAATCTGCTTCGCGATCGCGCCGCCCTGGCCCACGCCCGCGACGATCGGCGTGAAATAGCGCGACGACTGCGCGAGACGTTCGAGCTGATGGCTGACCGCCTCGGCGTCGCCGTCGAGGTGATGGCAGGTCTCCTGCTTCGCGGCGAGATTCGCCGCGTAACGCCCGGAATCGACGCCGACCGTCATCGCACCGGCTTTCGCGAGCGCGTCGGCCGCCTGCTGATCGGCGACATGCCAGCCGGCCTCACGCGAGAACAGCACGACGAAACCGCGCAGCGGCCCGCTCGGCTTGGTCACGGTCACGGGCCCGTAGCGGCCGCCGGACACGGTTTCGGCTTTCACGTCGGCCGGCTGCGCGGCGCACGCGGCGCCGGCCAGCATCATTCCCGCGCAGGCGGCTGCCGCCCGCGCGCTTACCTTCTTCAACATCATGAACGCCGACCTCCAGCCAGCAATGACAGATCCGCCAGCGTGACGAACACGCCGACCGAGCCCGAGGCCGCGAGATAACGCGGCTCCCAGTGCGGTTCGAACTTGCTCTTGAAAGCGCGCAAGCCGCGGAAGTTGTAGAAGCGGCCGCCGAAGCGCCAGACCATCAGGCCGAGCCGGTGGAACGGCGACGGCATCTTCGCCGCCCCCATTCCCGAGAACGGCGCGATGCCCAGGCTCAGCTTGCGGAACCCCGCTTCCTTCAGATGCAGCGCGAGCTGCGTAAACAGATACTCCATCGCATACGGCGATGCGTCCGGCAGATGGCGCATCACGCCGACCGTCGCCTCGGTGTTGAGGTCGGTCGTCATGAACGTGACGAACGCGATCGGCTTGTCGGCCTGCCGCACCAGCATCACCGACTGCGTCGACAGATAGCCGTCGTGGAACGCGGCCACCGAGAAACTTTTCTCGCGCGCATCGCGGCTGTCGAGCCAGCCGTCGGAGATGTCGCGCAGCGCCGGCAGCGCGGCGGGCACGTCGCCCGGCGCGATCACCTCGACCGTCAGCGCATCCTTGTCGCCGCGACGCAGCGCGTAGCGCAGGTGCGAACGGTTCGAACCCTTCAGGTCGAACTGGTCGAGCGCGATATGCGCTTCCTCGCCGAGCTTCATCAGCGTGAGCCCCGCGTCGAGATACAGCGGCAACGCGTTCGCGCGCACCTGGTAGAACGCCGCGCGGCCGCTGTGCGCGTGCGCAAGCGCGATGAACTTGCTGATCAGCGCCGGCCACTCTTCACGCGGCCCGACCGGGTCGTGCAGCGCGGCCCACGTGCGGCCGTTCTTCGCGTACATCAGGAACGCACGGCGCGATTCGGAAAACAGGAACGACTTGTCGCCCATCAGCGCGAGGCCCGCGTCGCTGCATTCCTGCGCGCGGATGATCTGCTCCGCGTCGATGAGGTCCTGCTGCGCGGGCTTCACGAAACGACCGGGCGCCGGGCGCAGCAATTGCCACAGCGCGAACAGCGCGACGAATACGCCGGCGGCGAGCGTCGCGCGCAGCGCTCGCGGCGCGCGCGCATCGAACGAGAAATGCGACCACAGATCGCGCGTGTAAGGCACGTCGCGGAACGCGAAGAACAGCACCCACACGGCCAGCATCAGCACCATCGCCACCGACACGAACCAGCTCACGGTAAAGCGCTCGGCAAGCAGCGACGAATGACGGTTGAACCGGCGGCGGCTGACGAGCAGCAGCACGAGCAGCGTGCCGAGCACGCCTGCCTCGACGAATGCGAGGCCCTTGGCCAGCGACAGCGCGAGGCTCGCGAGCGTCAAGGCGAACGTCATCCACCACGCGCCGTCGAGCCGGCGCAGCAGCCCGCGCGCGACGAACAGCAGCGCGACGCCGAGCACGCTGCAGATCACCTGCGAGCCTTCGAGCACCCACAGCGGCACGATGTGGCGCAGGATCGCGATCCGGTGCCAGAACGCGGGCGTCGCACTCGAGATCACCAGCATCCCGCCGACCGCGAAGGTCACGAGGCTCAGGAACACCGGCGCCAGTTGCGACACGCGCACGGCCTGCCGCGTCACGAGCCGGCGCCGCAGCGCGCGGCCCTCGAAGCCGGCCAGCAGGCCGGCCGACAGCACGAGCGGCACGCCGAAATAGATCGCGCGATACGCGATCAGCGCGGCGACCATCGCGTGCGCGGGCACTTCGCGGCCCAGCGTGAAGACCATCGCCGCTTCGAACACGCCGATCCCGCCCGGCGTATGGCCGATCATCCCGAGCAGCAACGCGGCTGCATAAACGGTGATGAAGGTCGGGAAGCCGACGGGAGCCGCCGGCAGCAACACCCACAGCGTCAGGCCCGCGGCAACGACGTCGAGCACCGCATAGACGACCTGTGCAACGAGATCGCGCCGCGCCGGCACGTCGAACGACAGCCATTTGAAGCGCGTGACGACCGGGCGCGCGGTGTTGCCGCACAGCACGACCAGCGCGGCGAGCGCGACGAGCAGTGCCGCGCCCGTCCACGTGAGCACGCCGGGCGCGACGTGCAGCATCGCGGCGAGCGCCTCCGGCACGCAGACCATGCCGACCGCCGTCATCAACACCATCGCGAGCGCCAGCGTGCCGCTCGTGAACACCGTCATCCGGCCGATCTGGGCGGGCGTGACGCCCGACACGCCGTACACGCGAGCACGCACCGCGCCGCCCGTCAGCGCGCCGAAGCCGGTCGCGTTGCCGAGCGCGGAACCGGCAATCGCGCCGATCCACAGCGCGACGCGCGGCACCCTGGCCGCGACATAACGCAGGCCGACCGCATCGCGGGCGACGAGCGCGAGATAGCTGAGGGCCGTCGCGGCCAGCGACGCGCCCCACTCGCCGACGGACATGTGACGCAACTGGCGAATCACCGACCGATAGTCGACGGATTCCGACAGATGCTGGAAAACCACGATCAGCAGCAGGCCGATGCCGAGCGCGAGCAGCGGCGACAGTACGCGCTCGTTGCGGATCAGCGCCCGGGCACGGACGATCACCGCCTCGGCACGGCCGGGCGAACCAGGGTGGCGGGAAGACATAACGTGTTCAGTGGTGGTGCATAGCGTGTCGCGGCGCGGGCTGGCCGGGCGGCGACGTATCTGGTTGTTCTGCATGGGCGGCCGGCCGAAGACGGACTCGAGGCGCCTGGATCAGAACTTACGAGTATACGGAACTTATATTACAGAATCTTTCACGTCGCCTTTGTGCGGATTTGTGGTTTCTCGCGCATCAAAAACGCATAAAGAAACAGGGCGTCCCACGAACGCAAGGTGCGCATCATACCGGGAACCGGGGCGTTTTTTTCATCGGATGAATGACTTGTGATGCATTTGGGCGGAATTTGCCGCGCCGGGCCCGGCGGGCGAGGACGAAAACGCGACGGCGCGGCGCATTTCGGAATGGCCGCGAGTTGATTCGGCGCGTTCATTCCGGCGCGCCACCGGTACGGAAATACGCCACTACGCGTCACTTCGCCCGTTCATGCTCCCCCAAACCGATCGCCTTGTAGTCGTAATTCGGATAGAACTCTGTCCGGTACGCGCCCCACGCCGTATCCTCGAGCACGCGATTGACCTCGCGCAGCCGCGACGCCGGCAGTCGCAGCACGACGATCTGCCCGATCCCCATCGTCACGGTCCAGCTCACGACCTCGACGCCCGGCGGCGGAAACGCCTTGTAGAAACCCTGCTTCGCGAGTTGCGCGTTCAGCTCGGCGAGCGGGCGGGACTGGTCGTGTTTCAGGAAAACCGTCAGCAGTATCGCGTTGTCGGGAGTCGCCGCCGCCGAGCCGGCCGGCACGGTCGACGTCGACGTCTGGCCGACGGCGGGCGCGCTACCGATCGCGACAGCACCCAGCGCCGTGGCAATCAAAAGGGTTCGAATCGGGAAATACGGGAATGCCGTCATCACGCAACTCCATGGCTTCGTGGCTGGAGCCGCCATCATGCACCGCCCAATCCATTGCTGCAGTGACCCGAGCCGATGCGATTACGCGACGTCCGCGCCCGCGCCTTCGCGCTCGCGCAGCACGTCGATGAACGCGCGCAGCTTGGCCGGCACGTGCTTGCGGTTCACGTAATACAGCCACATCGGCGGCAGGGTCCGGCACGCGCCGGGCAGCACTTCGACGAGCGTGCCGTCGTGCAGATCCTGCTCGATCCGCTCGCGCACGAACGCGAACGCGATGCCGACACCGACGCGCGCTGCGTCGATCACCGCATCGTCGTCGTTCGTCACGAACACGCCGTCCGGATCGAGATCGACGTCGCGGCGCCCGTCGTGCAGCAGCCATTTATGCAGGCGTCCGCTCTCCGCAAACCGGAAACGGATGCACGCATGCCGCCCGAGCGCGGCGATCGACTCGGGCGTGCCGTGCCGCGCAAGATAGGCCGGCGACGCGACCAGCGCACACGTCAGCGCCGGCGCGATCCGCACGCCGATCATGCCAGGCTGCAATCGGTCGGCCAGGCGAATCCCCGCGTCGAAGCCATCCTTCGCGATGTCGACGAGTTCGTTGTCGTAGCGGATTTCGAGCCGGACTTTCGGATAGCGCTCGCGGAACGTGGCGAGCACCGGCGCGATCACGAGCAAGCGCGCGAGCGGCAGCGCGGTCACGCGCAGCAGCCCGTTCGGCTCGCTGCGCGCATCCTTCAGTTCGTCGCGTGCCTGCATGACCTGCCGGTAAGCGGGTTCGGTCTGCCGCCAGTAGCGCTGGCCGGCCTCGGTGAGGCTCACGCCGCGCGTGCTGCGGTTGAACAGCTTCACGTTGAGTTCGCCCTCGAGTTGCCCGATCGCCAGGCTAACGGCCGCCGGCGTCAGGCCCAGCGCGGCCGCGGCCCGCGTGAAGTTGCCGGCCGTCGCGACGGTCATGAACACGTGCAGCCCGGCCATCGGATCGCGTCTGCTCATCGTCTGTCCATCATTAAAAAAACTTGAAACTGCTTCGAGCGGAATGCGGATTCTCCCATATACCGCAACTGCCTACACTGGCGCTGTCGTCCCCTCGGAGCCTCGCATGAACCCGCTCACCGCCGCACTCCCGCTGCCGCTCGCCGTCGCCCGCCGCACGGTCGACGCGGCGCTCGCGCAGGCCGCATCGCTGCAAGTGGCCGGCGTCGCGATCGCCGTCGTCGATGCCGGCGCGAACCTGCTCGCGTTCGTGCGTACCGACGACTGTTTTCTCGGCGCGATCGATCTCGCGCAGCGCAAGGCGCTGACGGCGGTGCGCTTTCGCGCGTCGACCGGTGCGCTCGGCGCGATGTCGGGCGACGGTCCGCTGCGCGGCATCGAACACAGTCACGGCGGGCTCGTCACGTTCGGCGGCGGCGAGCCGCTCGTCGACGGCGACGGGCGCTGCGTCGGCGCGATCGGCGTCTCGGGCGGCAGCGTCGACGAAGACACCGCGATCGCGCGGCACTGCCGCGACCTTTTTCAGGCAACCCTTCACTCCACAAGGTAAGCACATGACACGGAAACGCATCCTCATCACCGGCGCGGGCACCGGCTTCGGCCGCGAAGTCGCGCTGCGGCTCGCCGAACGCGGCCACGACGTGACGGCCGGCGTACGCACGGCCGTCGAGATCGACGCACTGACGGACGCCGCCGCGCAGCGCGGCACCGCGTTGCGCGCGGTGAAGCTCGACGTCACGTCGGCCTACGATCGCGCGCGCGCCGCCGAACTCGACGTCGACGTGCTCGTGAACAACGCAGGCGTCGGCGAAGCCGGCGCGCTCGTCGACCTGCCGGTCGAGATCGTCCGCGAGCTGTTCGACGTGAACGTGTTCGGGCCGCTCGAACTCACGCAGCAGATCGCACGCGGGATGCTCGCGCGCAAGCACGGCAAGATCGTGTTCGTGTCGTCGATCGCGGGGTTGATCACGGGGCCGTTCACCGGCGCGTACTGCGCGTCGAAGCACGCAATCGAATCGGTGGCCGAGGCGATGCACGCGGAGCTGGCGCCGCACGGCATCCGCGTCGCGGTCGTGAACCCGGGCCCGTACCGCACCGGCTTCAACGACCGGATGATGGAAACGACGCGGCGCTGGCACGATCCGGCCGTGCATACCGTGACGCCCGAGCGGCTGGCGTTCCCGCTCGAACAGCACGACCCGGAGGAAATGATCGCGAAGATGGTCGACGTGATCGACAGCGACGGCGGCGCGTTCCGCAACCTGCTGCCGGCTTCATCGGAAGCGTTCGTGCGCACCGAGCAGGCGCGTGCGTGGGAGCGGCAACAGTAAGCCGGCGGCGAAGCGGCGGGCCAACGCAACGGCCCGCCGCTCACGCGATTCAGTACACGTCCCGCATGTAGCGCCGCGCCTTCGAAAGCCGCGCGACGTAGTCGTTCGCGGCTTCGTCCGACATGCCGCCGTGCCGGGCGACGATCGCCTTCAGCGCCGTATCGACGTCCTTGGCCATCCGCGCGGCGTCGCCGCACACGTAGAAGTGCGCGCCCTCTTCCAGCCACGCGAACAGCTCGGCGCCCTGCTCGCGCATCCGGTCCTGCACGTAGACCTTGTCGGCCTGGTCGCGCGAGAACGCGAGGTCGAGCCGCGTCAGGAAGCCGCTGTCGCGCATCTCGCTCAACTCGTCGCCGTAGTAGAAGTCGGTCTGCGCGTGCTGCTCGCCGAAGAACAGCCAGTTGCGCCCGCGCGCGCCGCGCGCCCGCCGCTCGTGCAGGAAGCCGCGGAACGGCGCGACGCCGGTGCCCGGGCCGACCATCACGATCGGCACGTCGCCGTTCACCGGCGGCCGGAAATGCGCGGACTTCTGCACGAACACGGGCACGCGGCCGTCGTCCGCGCGATCGGCGAGGAA
Source organism: Burkholderia sp. E168m22 (assembly GCF_001319805.1). Lineage (NCBI taxonomy): Bacteria > Pseudomonadati > Pseudomonadota > Betaproteobacteria > Burkholderiales > Burkholderiaceae > Burkholderia > Burkholderia sp. E168m22. The sequence continues at coordinate 53,820 of NZ_BBSK01000086.1, read as the reverse complement.
CGTCGACGCGACGCCTTTGCGCGCGCGCCGGCCATTGTGATAGCGCACGGCCGACACGGTCAGGTGAATCTCGCCCTCGTGCGCGCTCGGGCTCGACGCGATCGAATAGAGGCGCGGCTGCATGCGCTTGAGCATGCCGACCAGTTCCGCGCCCGACAGCTCGACCGGGTATTCGTGCAGCACGTCCGCCAGTTGCTGCCCCCACAGCCATTGCTTGAGGTCGCCCTTGCGATCTTCGCCAAGCAGCGACTTCAGCGCGCCGTTCGCGCTGCGCGACGCGATGAAGGCCAGCGTGTCGGGATGCGGGCGCGTGATGTCGAAATGGCGCGCGAGCGCATCGCCGAGCCGGATCTCGCCGACACCCGCGACCGACACGGGCGCATCGGCCTTCAGCGCGGTGACGGACAGCAGTTCGTCGACCAGTTCCGGGCAGTTGGTCGGCCATACGCCGAGCGCGTCGCCGGTTTCGTATTCGAGGTTCGCGCCCTGGGTCGACAGCGACACGTAGCGCGTGTCTTTCGCGGCGCCCGGCCGGTTCAGCCGCAGGTTCGCGACGAGCTTCGACGGCGCCGGATGCGCTTTCGTCGGCAACAGCCCCGACGGGCTCAATCCACCGGACGGCACCGCGTGCAGCGCGGCATCGGCCTCCTTGATGCGCGCGACGACGCGCTCGAGCCACTGATCGGCATCGTGCTGGAATTCGACGTCGCAATCGACGCGTGCGCACAGGCGCGCCGCGCCGAGTTCCGCGAGCCGTGCGTCGAGCCGGCGGCCGTGGCCGCAGAACTGGTCGTAGTTGCGGTCGCCGAACGCGAGCACCGCGAAATGCACGCCGTCGAGGCGCGCGGCGCTGCCGGCCTGCAACGCATCCCAGAATTCGCTGCCGTTGTCCGGCGCATCGCCGTCGCCGAACGTGCTCGTCATCAGCAGCACGTATTGCGCGCCGGCCAGCGACGCGACCGGATAGTCGGACATGCACGCGGTGCGGATCTCGAAGCCCGCGTTCATCAGCTTCGTCGCGTAATCCTCGGTCAACGATTCGATGTTGCCGGTCTGCGACGCCCACAACAACGTGACCTTCGGGCGCGGGCGCACGATGCGCACGCCGCCGGCCGCGGCGGCGTCGGCCGGCAGCGCGGGCGCGGCGGCGGTCTGCGCACCTGCCGGCAGCGAGCGGCTGAACAGGCCCGCGAGCATGCCGTCGAGCCAGAGCCGCACGGGCGGCGTCAACGGCGCGCCGGCCGGCAGCACGGGCACGCTGCCGTCGCGACGGCCGGCGCTCGCCTTCAGTCCTGTGACGAGACCGGCCACGTACAGCCGCTCGGTGTCGGTCAGCGGCGGCGGCGCGAGATCGGCGACGCCGAGCGCGGCCGCGAAAGTGTCGATGTCTGCCATGTCGGATTCCTGTGAAGCCGTGATCGGCGAGATCGCGGGCGCGGGCGGTGCATCGTCCGCGCGTGCGTCGGCGCGCGCCGTGTCGTCGTCGGTCGACGCGAACGCGTCCGTGTCGACCCGCGTCAGCGCGACCGCGCAGTATTTCAGTTCGGGTTGCTGCGATTCCGGGTCGATCGCGTCGTTCGTCACCGCGTTGATGCACAGGTCGTCGCCGTACACGTCGTTCCAGTGCATCGGCGCGAAGCAGTTGCCGCGCCGCACGCGGTCCGTCACGACGGCCGGCAGCACCGCGCGGCCGCGCGCCGAACGGATCTCGACGCTGTCCTTCGCGGCGATGCCCAGCGCGCTCGCATCGTCCGGGTGCAGTTCGACGAACGGGCGCGGGTTGAGCTTGTTCAGCATCGCGACCTTGCCCGTCTTCGTCATCGTGTGCCACTGATGCTGCAACCGCCCGGTGTTCAGCACGATCGGGAACGTGTCGTCGGGCAGCTCGGCCGGATCGACGTGCGGCCGCGCGAAAAAGCGCGCCTTGCCCGACGGCGTCGGGAACGCGATGCGCGGCGCGGCACCGTCGTCGGCTGCCGTACGCAGTGGCTGGCTCACGCCGTCGTTCAGGTAGCGGATCGGGTGCCGCTCGCGCGCGGCGCCCGGCGCGACCGGCCACTGCACGGGCCCGTCGCGCAGCGCCGCGTGGCTCGCGCCGCGCAGGTCGTAGCCGGTCGCCGGATTCGAGAAGCGCACGATCTCGTCGAACACGTCGGCCGCCGACGCATAGTCGAACGCGTCGCCGAACCCCATCGCACGCGCGACTTCCGCGACGATGCGCCAGTCGGGCAGCGCGTCGCCGGGTGGCGCGACCGCCGCGCGCATCAGCGTCATGTTGCGCTCGGAATTGATCATCACGCCGTCGCCTTCGGCCCACAGCGCGCCGGGCAACAGGATGTCGGCGTAGCGGTTGGTCTCGGTGTCGAGGAACGCGTCCTGCGCGATCACGAGTTCCGCCGCCTGCAGCCCGGCGATCACGTTGCGCCGGTTCGGCACGGTCGCGACCGGGTTCGTGCAGACGATCCAGCACGCCTTGATGTCGCCGGCCGCCATCCGCTCGAACAGGTCGACCGTGCCGTTGCCGGTGTCCTTGCGCAGCGTGCCGGCCGGCACGCGCCACAGGTTCTCGACGAAGCGGCGGTCGTCGTCGGACGCCACCGAGCGCTGACCCGGCAGCCCCGGCCCCATGTAGCCCATCTCGCGCCCGCCCATCGCGTTCGGCTGGCCGGTCAGCGAGAACGGCCCGCTGCCCGGGCGGCAGATCGCGCCGGTCGCGAGATGCAAGTTGCAGATCGCGTTGGTGTTCCATACGCCGTGCGTGCTCTGGTTGAGTCCCATCGTCCAGCAGCTCATCCATTCCTGCGCGTCGCCGATCCATTGCGCGGCCGTGCGGATGTCGGCTTCCGCGAGCCCCGTGATTTCAGCGACCCGCTCGGGCGTGTAATCGGCGAGAAACGCGGGCATCGCGTCCCAGCCTTCGGTGTACGCGGCGATGAACGCGGCGTCGGTGCGGCCGTTCGCATGCAGCAGGTGCAGCAGCCCGTTGGCCAGCGCGAGATCGGTGCCCGGCCGGATCTGCAGGAACAGGTCGGCCTTGTCGGCGGTACCGGTGCGGCGCGGATCGACGACGATCAGCTTCGCGCCGGCCTTCACGCGGTCCATCATCCGCAGGAACAGGATCGGGTGACAGTCGGCCATGTTCGCGCCGATCACGAAGAACAGGTTCGCGCGATCGAAGTCCTGGTACGACCCGGGCGGCCCGTCCGCGCCGAGCGACTGCTTGTAGCCGGTGCTCGCGCTCGCCATGCACAGCCGCGAGTTCGACTCGATGTTGTTGGTGCCGACGAACCCCTTCGCGAGCTTGTTGACGAGATACTGCGCCTCGATCGACATCTGCCCCGACACGTAGAACGACAGCGCATCGGGCCCGTGCGTATCGAGCACCGCGCGCAGCCGCCGCGCGGTCTCGGCGATCGCGTCGCGCGCCGGCAGCGGCACGAGGTCGTCCTCGCGCGCGCGGCGCACGAACGCGCGGTCGAGCCGCCCCGAGCGGCGCAGCGCGACGTGCGCCGACGAACCCTTCGTGCAGAGCCGCCCGAAGTTGGCCGGATGGTCGGCGTCGCCGGATACCTTGACGACTTCGCCGTCCTCGACGTGCAGCACCATCCCGCAGCCGACGCCGCAGTACGGGCACACGCTCTTGACGGGGGTGGCGGTCATGCGTGCTCCCGGGCGCTCAGGCCGCGATCCACACGAAGCCGTCCTCGACCCGCGACGGATACGCGTTCACCGATTGCTCGGGCGCTTCCAGGCATTCGCCGGTCCGCAGGTCGAAGTGCTGCTTGTACAGCGGCGACGCGACCACGACGCGCTCGCCGAGGCTGCCGATCAGCCCGCGCGACATCACCGCGGCCTGCGACACGGGATCGACGTTGTCGATCGCGAACACGCCGCCGTCGGCATGCGCGACGTGAAACACGGCGACCTGCTCGCCGTTGACGAGCGCGCACACGCCGGTGTTCGGCACGATGTCGTCGAGCGGGCACACGCGGGTCCAGGACAGCGGAAGACGATCGTTCATGATGGGCTCCTTTGAAAGACGGGGGTGTCGGTCGGGGGTCAAACGGTCGCGGGTTCGGCGACGACCGGAATCGCCACGGGCTTGCCGCCCGCGCGCTCGGCGGGCGTCGCCGGCCGGATCTGGCCGCGCGTCTCGACGAACTCGATGGTCGTGTCCGGCGCGTCGCTGTTCACGAAGTGGCGGAAGCGCTTGCGCGTTTCCGGATCGGTGACGGCGCGCTTCCATTCGCACTCGTAGGTGTCGACCACGTGCTGCATGTCGGCTTCGAGCTCGGCCGCGATCGCGAGCTTGTCGTGCACGACGACGTCGATCAGGTAGTCGAGCCCGCCTTCGAGGTTGTCGCGCCACACGCTGGTGCGTTGCAGCCGGTCGGCCGTGCGCACGTAGAACATCAGGAAGCGGTCGATATAGCGGATCAGCGTGTCGCGATCGAGATCGGACGCGAGCAGTTCCGCGTGGCGCGGCTTCATCCCGCCGTTGCCGCACACGTACAGGTTCCAGCCCTTCTCGGTCGCGATGATGCCGACGTCCTTGCCCTGCGCTTCCGCGCACTCGCGCGTGCAGCCGGACACGCCGAACTTGATCTTGTGCGGCGCGCGCAGCCCCTTGTAGCGGTTCTCCAGGTCGATCGCGAGGCCGACCGAATCGTCGACGCCGTAGCGGCACCACGTCGACCCGACGCACGACTTCACGGTGCGCAGCGCCTTGCCGTACGCGTGCCCCGATTCGAAGCCGGCCGCGATCAGTTCCTCCCAGATCGACGGCAGCTGCTCGACGCGCGCACCGAACAGGTCGACGCGCTGGCCGCCCGTGATCTTCGTGTACAGGCCGTATTTTTTCGCGACCTGGCCGACCGCGATCAGCCCTTCCGGCGTGACTTCGCCGCCCGGCATGCGCGGCACGACCGAATACGTGCCGTCGCGCTGGATGTTCGCGAGGTAGTAGTCGTTCGAATCCTGCAGCCCCGCGTGCTCCTTCTTCAGCACGAACTCGTTGAAACACGACGCGAGGATGCCCGCGACGGCCGGCTTGCACACGTCGCAGCCGAGACCGCGGCCGTGCTTGTGCAGCAGTGCGTCGAACGTCGTGATGCGCTCGACGCGGATCAGGTGGAACAGCTCCTGACGCGAATACGGGAAGTGCTCGCACAGATGGTTGTTGACCGCGAGGCCCTGCTTCTTCATCTCGGCCTTCATGATCTGCGTGACGAGCGGCACGCAGCCGCCGCACGACGTGCCGGCGCCCGTGCAGGTCTTCAGCGCGCCGAGGCTCGTCGCGCCGTCGGCCACGGCCGCGCAGATCTGCGACTTCGACACGTTGTTGCACGAGCAGATTTGCGCGCCTTCCGGCAGCGCGTCGACACCGATCGCCGGCTTCGCGGCGCCGTCCGACGACGGCAGGATCAGGAATTCCGGCGACTCGGGCAGCTCGATGCGGTTCAGCATCATCTGCAGCAGCGTGCCGTACTCGGCGGCGTCGCCGACCATCACCGCGCCGTGCAGGAACTTGCCGCAGTCGGACACCACGAGCTTCTTGTAGACCTGGCGGCGCTCATCCGCGTACTGGTAGGTGCGGCTGCCGGCCGTCGTGCCGTGCGCGTCGCCGATGCTCGCGACGTCGACGCCCATCAGCTTCAGCTTCGTGCTCATGTCGGCGCCGGCGAACGCGGCCGCCGCCGCTTCGTCGGCGTCGCCCGCGAGCTGCTTCGCGACCACGCGCGCCATGTCGTAGCCGGGCGCGACGAGGCCGTACACCGTGCCGTTCCAGGCCGCGCATTCGCCGATCGCATAGATGTCGGCGTCGCTCGTGCGGCACGCGTCGTCGATCGCGACGCCGCCGCGCGGACCGATGTCGAGCCCGCACGCGCGGGCCAGTTCGTCGCGCGCGCGGATGCCGGCCGAGAACACGATCATGTCCGTGTCGAGATGCGTGCCGTCGGCGAACGCCATCCGGTGCGCGCCTTCCTCACCGTCGACGATTTCGAGCGTGTTCTTGCCGGTATGCACGGTCACGCCGAGCGCCTCGATCTTCGAACGCAGCATCCGGCCGCCGCCGTCGTCGACCTGCACGGCCATCAGGCGCGGCGCGAATTCGACCACGTGCGTATCGAGCCCCATGTCGCGCAGCGCCTTCGCGCATTCGAGGCCGAGCAACCCGCCGCCGATCACGACGCCGCGCTTCGCGTGCGCGCCGCACGCCTGCATCGCCTCGAGATCCTCGATCGTCCGGTACACGAAGCAGCCCGCGCGCTCGCGGCCCGGCACCGGCGGCACGAACGGCCGCGAGCCGGTGGCGAGCACCAGCTTGTCGTACGCGAGCGTTTCGCCCGATGCGAGCGTGACCGTATGCGCGGCGCGGTCGATCGATGCGACCTGCGCGTTCAGGCGCAGGTCGAACTGCGGATGACGCTCGAAGAAGCCCGGTTCGACGAGCGACAGGTCGTCCGCCGACTTGCCCGCGAAGAATTCCGACAGGTGCACGCGATCGTAGGCGGGGCGCGGTTCCTCGCCGAGCACGGTGACCTGCAGCGCGCCTGCCTCGCCGGCTTGCGTCGCGACGCATTCGAGGAGCTTGTGGCCGACCATGCCGTGGCCGATGACGATGAGTTTCATGATGACGGTTCCTTCGGTCGATCAGTTCGCGGCGCCGGCGGCGGCCAGCGCGCGATCGCGCAGCTCGGCTTCGCGCGCCTTGTGTTCTTCGCTGAAGCGCACGGCCATCGCGCACAACGCGGTCGCGGTCACCGCGAGGCCGAGCAGGCTCAGCGTCTGCTGCACGTCGCCGACACCCTTCAGCAGGAAAGCCGCGGCCACCGCGCCGACGTTGCCGCCCGCGCCGACGATCCCCGCGACGCCGCCGAGCGCCTTGCGGTCGATGAACGGCACGAGCGCGTAGGTCGCGCCGCACGCCATGTGCGTGAACAGGCCGAAGGTCAGCATCGCGACGAGGGCCATGCCGATGCCTTGCGCGTGCGAGAACCAGATCAGCCCGAGCCCTTCGCCGATGATCAGCGCGCACAGCAGCGTCGCGCGCACGTCGAGGCTGCGGCGGGCAGCGATCTTGTCGGACAGCCAGCCGCCGAGCGCGCGCGCGAACAGGGCGAGCAGCCCGAACATCCCGACCGCGAAACCGGCGTCCTTCAGCGACAGCTTGAAGTGATCGACGTAGTACAGCGCGGCGATGTTGTGGATGAACACCTCGACGCCGAAGCACGCGCCGTACGTGACGAACAGCATCCATACGCGGTAGTTGCCGCAGGCCCTGAAGAAGCTCGCCCAGCCGCCCTTCTTGCCGCTGTCGACCGTCACGCCCTGCTTGCGCAACGCGACGAAATCGCCTTGCGGGCAGTCCTGCGTGAAGCACCAGTACGCCCATGCCATCGCGAGCATCGCCACGCCCGGCACGACCAGCGCGATGCGCCACGACGAATCCTCGCCGAAGCCGAGCATCAGCCCGGCGGCGACGAGCAACGGCATCAGCGCCTGCGTCGCGCCCGCGCCGGCATTGCCCCAGCCGGCCGTCGTCGCGTTCGCGGTGCCGACCACATTCGGCGCGAACATCACCGACGTGTGGTATTGCGTGATCACGAAGCCCGCACCGATCGCGCCGATGCCGAGCCGGCAGATCAGGAACCACAGGTAGTCGTGCGTGAACGACACGGCGAACACGGGGATCGCGCCGAGCAGCAGCAGGCCCGCGTACACGCGGCGCGGGCCGAAGCGGTCGCACAGCGGGCCGACCAGCAGCCGCACGGCGATCGTCGCGGCCACCGCGGCGATGTTGATGTTGGCGACTTGCGCCGCCGTGAGATGGAATTCGCGCGCGATCAGCGGCATCAGCGGCGCGCACGCGAACCACGCGAAGAAGCAAACGAAGAACGCCATCCACGTCAGATGGAACGCGCGCATCGGCGCGGTGCGGAGGCTGAAGAGATCGATACGGGTAGCTTTGTCGGTCATGTCATCCGCCAAACGAAAAACGGCGTCCTGCGCACCCGGTCTCGTCGAGACCTGATACGTAGGACGCCGTTGCCCATGAAGCCCGTTGCCGGGCGCGTCGGTATTCGGTACTGCGGACGGATCGCCATTGACCCGTCCGAACGAGCTAACGCAAGCGACGTGCCATGTCCGCGTCGATCACGCCGCGCGCCCCACCGCACAAGGCGCAGCGGGCATCGGGCACGTCACCGCGGCGCGCGGTGCGCTCTCCGTCGCGATGCACCGGGGCACAGATGTGGTGCGCTGCAGCACTGTCGTCGTGCGGCATCGCGGTGCGCGCGGACGGGGCACGATGCACACCGATGCGGCATGGCGACCGCGCGCGCGTGGCGAGCACATGCGCGCTCGCGGCCATCGCACGGTGCGCGGCGCCGCGCCCAGGCCGCGTCGTCGCGCCGGTTGGCCCGGATATTGCTGAACCTTCGTCACACCGGCAACGGCGCCGGTGGGCAGTCCCCGCAAACCCTGCTCGCCCGTCACCGCGAGCCCTTCAGGACAACGGCGTCCCTCCGTGCACGGCACGGCCGGATGCCGGTGCGTTTCGACCGCCCGCCGCCGCCGAGCAACAACGCGACATCAGACCGCCGCAGCGATGCGATGCGGCACAGGAACACGACATGACGACAGGCAAAGTCACGCTGCTGGGCGCCGGCCCCGGCGATCCCGATCTCCTTACGCTGAAGGCGGTGAAGGCACTGGCCGCCGCCGACGTGCTGCTGCTCGACGATCTCGTCGCGCCCGGCATCGTCGAACTCGCGCCGCGGGCGCGCGTGATCCGCGTCGGCAAGCGCGGCGGCTGCCGCTCCACGCCGCAGGCGTTCATCGAGAAACTGATGCGCCGCTACGCGCTGCGCGGCGCGCACGTGGTGCGCGTGAAAGGCGGCGACGCGCTGCTGTTCGGGCGCGCCGGCGAGGAACTCGCGACGCTGCGCGCGGCCGCGATTCCGGTCGAGATCGTCAACGGCATCTCGTCGGGATTCGCCGCCGCCGCGAGCCTCGGCATCTCGCTCACGCACCGCGAGCACTGCCAGGGCGTCACGTTCGTCACCGCGCACCGCCAGGATCATGGCGAACCCGACTGGGCACGGCTCGCGGCGACCGGCACGACGCTCGCGATCTACATGGGGATGAGCCGCGTCGACAGCATCGCGGCGGGCCTGCTCGCCGCGCTGCCCGCGTCGACGCCGGCGGCGGCCGTGCAATGGGCCGGCACGCCCGACGAACGTCGCTGGACCGGCACGCTGGGCACGCTCGCGTGCGGCATCGAAGCCGAGCGGCTGGGCAGCCCGGCCGTGATCCTCGTCGGCGGCGCGATCGGCGCAGCAGCCGCGCAAGGCGCGAGCACGGCAACCGGCGCGGCGCTTGCGCGGGCCGCCTGACATGCGCGGTATCGCACGGCTTCGGCCGCTTCCCGGTTCCTGCCCCTCCGGCCGCGCATGCGGCCTGCGTGCATCGTCCGCCCCCTGCATCGACGCGTCCCTGCCCCTGTTGCCCGCCTCATGAGTTCGTCCGCCCTGCCCACCCGCCTGCGCGTGCTGCTCGTCACCGACACCGACAAGCCGATCGGCGAACTCGGCGACGCGCTCGCGCGCCTCGGCTACGAGATGCTGAACGACGTCGCGACGCCCGCGCGCCTGCCGGCGGCCGTCGAGGAGCAACGCCCCGACGTCGTGATCATCGATACCGATTCGCCGTCGCGCGACACGCTCGAACAGCTCGCCGTCATGCATGCGACCGCCCCGCGCCCCGTGCTGATGTTCAGCCACGACGCCGACCAGGAACTGATCCGAGCGGCGGTCGGCGCGGGTGTCAGTGCGTATCTCGTCGAAGGGTTGTCGGCCGAGCGTCTCGCGCCGATTCTCGAAGTCGCGCTCGCGCGCTTCTCGCACGACGATGCGCTGCGCCGCCGGCTGGCCGACGTCGAGCGCGAACTCGCGGAACGCAAGCTGATCGACCGTGCGAAACGCGTGCTGATGGACCAGCGCAAGCTCTCCGAACACGATGCGTATGCGGCGCTGCGCAAGCGCGCGATGGATCAGGGCCTGCGCATCGTCGACGTCGCGCGACAATTGCTCGACGCGTCACCCCAGCCATGAGTGCCATGCATACCTCTCCTCCCGCCGCGCCGGAACGCGCGCATCTTCGCCTCGGGTTCGTCGCGCTCAGCGACGCGGCCCCGCTGATCGTCGCGCAGCGCCTGAACCTCGGCGCGCGTCATGGCCTCACGCTCGAATTGAGTCGCCAGCCGTCGTGGGCGGCCGTGCGCGACAAGCTGCTCAGCGGCGAGCTCGATGCCGCGCACGCGCTGTACGGGCTCGTCTGCGGGCTGCAGCTCGGCATCGGCGGCCCGCAGGCCGACATGGCCGCGCTGATGGTGCTGAACCGTAACGGCCAGGCGATCACGCTGTCGCGCGGCCTCGCCGACGCGTACCGCGAAACCGCCAACGTGCGCGCCGCGTTCGCGACGCTCGGCCGCAAGCCGCTGCTCGCGCAGACCTTTCCGACCGGCACGCACGCGATGTGGCTGAACGCGTGGCTCGCGTCGCACGACGTCGATCCGCTGCGCGACGTGCGCAGCGTCGTGATCCCGCCGCCCGAAATGGTCGCCGCGCTCGCGGGCGGCGAGCTCGACGGCTTCTGCGCGGGCGAGCCGTGGCACGCGGTGGCCGAAGCGTGCGGCGCCGGCCGCACCGTCGCCGTCACGAGCGAGGTCTGGCCCGATCATCCGGAGAAGGTGCTCGCGACGCGGCGCGATTTCGTCGCGCTGTATCCGGCCACCGCGCGTGCGCTGGTCCGCACGCTCGTCGATGCGTGCGCGTGGCTCGACAGCCCCGCGCACCGTCGCGAGGCGGCCGACTGGCTCGCGTCGCCCGACGCGCTCGGCGTGCCGGCCCGGCTGATCGCGCCGCGCCTGCTCGGCGACTACGGCGCGGGGCCGTTCGCCACGCCGCCGCTGCCGATCCGCTTTCACGACGGCGGCGCGGTGAACCGGCCCGATCCGCGCGAGGGCCTGTGGTTCCTGTCGCAATACCGGCGCTGGGGCATGCTCGACGGCTCGCACGACGACGCGGGCATCGCCGCGGCGATCGCGCAGACCGCGTTGTATGATGCTGCGGTCGCCGAAGGCGGCGCAGCGGGCCCGTCGCAGGCGTAGGGCGTAGCCGTAGGCGCACCGCGCAGTGCAGCCGGTGCGCGTCGGGGTCACGCCGAGCCGGCGGCCTTGCCGCTGCCCGCCTGTGCCGCCCATGCCGCTCGCACGGCACCGCCTTGCCACTCCGTCCCCGCTCCGAATCGATGCCGAAACGAACGCGCGCGCCGCTCGACGTGCTGCTCACCGAAATCCGCGCGTGCCGTGCATGCGAAGCAGACCTGCCGCTCGGCCCGCGCCCGGTCGTGCGCGCGCATCGCGACGCACGCATCCTGATCGTCGGGCAAGCGCCGGGCGCACGCGTCCATGCCAGCGGCATCCCGTGGGACGACGCGAGCGGCAAGCGGCTGCGCGGCTGGCTCGGCGTCGACGCCGACACCTTCTACGACGAGACGCGCTTCGCGATCGTGCCGATGGGCTTCTGCTACCCGGGCCGCGGCGCGAGCGGCGACAACCCGCCGCGCCCCGAATGCGCGCCACTGTGGATGGACCGGCTGCTGGCCGAACTGCCGTCGGTCCGGCTCACGCTGCTGATCGGCCAGTACGCGCAGCGGCATTTCCTGCGCGGCGCGCGCAAGGCGACGCTGACCGACACCGTGCAGGCTTGGCGCGACTACGGCCCCGCGATCCTGCCGCTGCCGCATCCGTCGCCGCGCAACCAGGCATGGTTCAAGCACCATCCGTGGTTCGACGCCGAGGTCGTGCCCGAGCTGCGGCGCCGGATCGCATCGCTCGCGGCAGGCTGACCGGGGACGCGGGGCCGCGCCCGTCCCCGTCGCGCCCGGTTCGCTGTACCATCGCGGCTCAACCGCGTCACGAACAACACGATCCTTCATGCCCTCCACCGCCCCGCCGCGCCTGTACGGGATGCCCGAACGCAGCGACCGGCTCGACTTCTACATCCGCGACCAGGCGTCGCGCCAGGCAATCACCGAGCCGCACCGGCACGCGTATTTCCAGATCCAGTTCAACCTCGGCGGCGACACCGAGCAGCGCATCGGCGGCGTCACGCGGCCGTTTCCGCGCGGCGCGCTCGCGTTCGTGCTGCCGCACCGCGAGCACCTGATTCCGCATCCGGAAGGCGCACACTTCATCGTGATCAACTTCAGCCAGGCGTTCCTGCGCGCCGATCTCGACGTCGATCCACTCGATCTCGAGGACGTGCCCGCACACCGTTTCCCCGAGCTGACGCCGTTCCGCTTCCAGGAGCACCTCGATTTCATCCTGACCGGCGATACGTACGACGAAGCGCGCCGCCTCGCGCTGTGCATGCTCGACGTCGATCGCGTGCGCACGTTCGGCTCGACCACGCTGCTGCGCGGCTACCTGCTGCAGTTGATCGGGCTCGTCTGCACGCAGTACGCGGGCGCGCTCGACAAGCTCGCGCAGCGCGGCGCCCAGCGTGCCGGCCGGCGCGACGCGCTGGCCCGCGTGCTGCGCCACGTGCGGGCGAACCTGACCCGCGAGGACCTGACGCTCGCCGCGACCGCCGAAGCCGCGTTTCTGTCGCCGAACTACCTTGCGCACCTGGTGCGCAAGGAAACCGGCAGCACCTTCACCGATCTCGTCACCGAGCGGCGGATCGCGCTCGCGCAGTCGCTGCTGGCCCACACCAGCCGGCGCATCGCGGACATCGCCCGCTCGGTCGGCTTCCGCGACGAAGGGTATTTCGCGCGGCGCTTCCGCGCGCGGGTCGGCGTGTCGCCGAAGGCGTACCGCGACGCGAACGCCGCATTGCCCGCCGCCGACGACACGCAAGCGGCCGCCGACGCGTAGTTTTGTCCCGGTAAAACGCAGTTGCGTCGCATCCCGGCGCACGCGCGTCGGGTATCGTTGCACGCATGCCGGCCGGTGCGCCGGCCATCCGTCTTCCTACCGAACGAGGCCCATCCGATGTCCGCCTATGTCATCGACGCCGCCGAGCGTCCTTCCGTCGAAGTCGAACAGTCGTCCGCGCGCTTTCCGGTGCGCCGCGTATTCTGCGTCGGCCGCAACTACGCCGACCACGCCCGCGAAATGGGCGCCGACCCCGACCGCGAACCGCCGTTCTTCTTCACGAAGCCGGCCGACGCGATCGTCCCGGCCAGCGGCACGGTCGCCTATCCGCCGCTGACGAACGATCTCCATCATGAAATCGAGCTGGTCGTCGCGATCGGCAAGGACGGCCGGTCGATCGACCCGGCCGACGCGCTGTCGCACGTGTGGGGCTACGGCGTCGGCGTCGACCTCACGCGCCGCGACCTGCAAGCCGAAGCGAAGAAGCTGAGCCGGCCGTGGGACTGGGCGAAGGGTTTCGACGCGTCGGGCCCCGTGACCGCGCTGCGCCCCGCGACGGCCACCGGCCATCCGGCCGCCGGCCGCATCTGGCTCGCGGTCAACGGCGACACGCGCCAGCAAGGCGACCTCGCCGACATGATCTGGCCCGTGCCCGACGTCATCGCGTACGTGTCGCGCTCGGTCGAGCTGAAGGCCGGCGACCTGATCTTCACCGGCACGCCGGCCGGCGTCGGCGCGCTGCAGCCGGGCGACCGCGTGACGGGCGGCGTCGACGGCGTCGCGACGTTCGAATTCGTGGTCGGCGCGAAGCCGTAACATGCCATGCAGGGCGGCCGCGTGCCCGGGCCGCCCAGGCGATACCGCGTTGCCGGTCAGTCGTAGCGGCGCAGGAAGGCCTCGGCGACGGCTGGCGGATTCAGCGCTTTCGCCGACGCGTTTTCCAGCGCCTCAGCCGCGTCGTCGTCGCTGATCGACACGAACAGCGTGATGGCCGCCCGGTCGTCGCCCGTGCCGAACACGCCGTCGCGATCGAGCAGCCGCAACGCCTCGATCATGTCGGTATGCAGTTGCCGGGAAAATTCCGCGAATCGCGACCGGACGAACTGCGGGCTCAGCACCTCGTCGGCCAGCCGGCCGCAGATCGCGTTGAACGGCGAGGCCTCGGCCGCCGCGTACGCCCACTCGGCCACGCCCCACACGAACCACGGATCGTCGTCCGCCACCGCCTGTTGCGCGCGGACCCGGCGCAGCCCTTCGACCGAATTGGCGGCCGGCACCACCGTCATCGCGCCGCTGTCGGTGTACAACGCGAACGCATAGAAATGTTCGTCCGGGTGCAGCGCCCGCAGCGCCCTGAAGGTCGCCCTCGCGGCATCGGCAATATCCCGCTGGAAATCAGAAAAGTCGCTCATCGCATCCTCGTCCAGTCGCCCTGCGCGCTCGTCGGGGCACGCGGCGCGCGAATCGTGCGTCGTGTCCCGGCATGCGGCGGATTGTCCGTCATTCCGCCGCGCGCCGGTACCGGGGCGCACCCGCGCTCACCGTCCGGCGTCCCGGCCGTCGAACGCCCGCACGCACCCGGCGGCCGCCAGTGCGATCGCCGCCGACAGCAGCATCATCGCGAGCGGCAGGTAGCCTGCGTTGCGCGGGGTCAGCAGCGCGCCCGTCAGCGACGACAGCGCGGCGCCGCCGCCGATCGTCATCGCGCCGGCCAGCCCCGATGCGCTGCCAGCCAGTTCCGGGCGTACGGACACCGCGCCCGCATGGGCGCCGGGATTGCTCAGCCCGTTGCCGATGCCGACCAGCACGCACGGCCCGAACCACGCGAGCGCATGGGTCACGCCGCCGAACAGCAGCGCAAGCCCGATCAATGGCCCCGCACACGCGACGAGCCGCCCGCACAGGATCGTCGTGGCCAGCGCATGGCGGCGCGCGACCCGCGCGGCCAGAAAGCTGCCGCAGACGAAACCGGCCGTGATCGTCCCCATGTAGAAGCCGATCTCCGCGGGCGGGATGCCGAACAGCGTTGTCGCGGCGAGCGGCGCACCGGCCAGGAACGCATAGAACGCGCCCGTCGAGAACGCCATGCACAGCGCATAGGCCCAGAAACGGCGCGCACGCAGCAGCGCCGGATACGCGCGAAGCTGCTGCCCGAAGCTCGACGGCCGGCGCGTATGGGTTTCGGCGAGATCGCGCACGCACCAGGCAAACAGCGCGGTGCCGACTACGGCCAGCAGCCAGAAGCTCGCGCGCCAGCCGACCGTCTGGTCGAGCGCACCGCCGAGTGTCGGGCCGAGCATCGGCGCGAACGCGGCCGCCATCGCCGCGTAGCCGATCCGGCTCGCCGCGCGCGCGCCGCCGTCGGTATCGCGGATCGCCGCCATCGACACCGGATAGACCGACGTGATCGCCGCCTGCATCAGCCGGCAGCCGAGAAACACGTGGATATCGGTCGCCATCGCACAACCGAGCGAACCGAGCGCGAACAGCGCGACGCTCGTCAGCACGATCGGCCGCCGCCCGAACCGGTCGGACAGCGGCCCCGTCACGCATTCGAGCGACGCGGCCACCGCCGCATAGCCGCCGAGCGACAGCGCGACGAGCGCATAGTCGGTATGCAGGTCGCGCACGATCGCCGGCAGCGACGGCAGGAACAGGCTCAACGGCAGCACCGACAACGCGCACAGCACGATCAGCGTGGCGTGCCGGGGCGACGCCGGGTCGGAAGTAGTCGACAGGTTCGATCGCAAGCGGATGCCCTCCCGCGCACGGGCCTCTCGGCCGTGCGCAACAAAAAAAAGCCCCCGAACGAGTCGGGGGCGCATGGGTGCCGGCGCGGTGCCGCTACCGGACCCTGCGCCTGTGGACGACTACGATGAAGCAAGTGGTTTTCATGTCGAATGGCTCTGCCGAATGGCTCCTGAATACGTGGCGGACCGCTCGCGGTACCCGACGATGTTAGGCGGACGACAGCCGCCGCGTCAACGCGCTACCGCGTGCGCACCGACACGAACTTCCGCGCGTTGTTGCGCTGGATCAGCACGGCGATCACGTTGCCGCCGCTCGCTTCGAGCATCGGCACGTCGTCCGGCGTCTCGAGCAGCGTGTCGTTGAGTTCCAGCACGACGTCGCCCGGCTGGATGCCGGCGCGCGCGGCGGGGCCATGTACCGCGTCCACCATCATCCCGACCGCGAGCCCCGTCGAGCGGCGCTCGTTGTCGCTCAGCGCGTGCATCGTCAGGCCGAGGCGATCGCCGCGGTCACCGCCACCTGTGTCGCCGGGCTCTCCGGCGGCCGGCCCCGGCCGTCCAGCGGCCTTCGGCGCGGCCATGCCGACCGTCGCGGGCGCGCCGCCGCCCGCGTCGTCGGCGCCGGTGATCGTCAGCGTTACCGGCGCACGGTTGCGGATCACGCGCAGCGGCGCCTTGCTGCCGGGCGGCAGCGCGGCGGCAAGGTCGTTCAGTTCGGCCGAACGGCCGATCGCCTTGCCGCCCATCTTCACGATCACGTCGCCGGGCTTCAGGCCGGCCGCGGCGGCCGGCGAGCCGGGCGCGACGCCGTTGACGAGCGCGCCTGCCGGACGCGGCAGCCCGAACGCCGCGGCCAGACCGACGCCTACGTCCTGCACGTCGACGCCGAACGCATTGCCCGACGGCGCGTCCGGCGCGGGCGCCTGAGCCTGCTGCGCCTGCATCTGCGCCTGCTGTTGCGCGCGCAACTGGGCACGCACCTTGGCCGCGAATGCGATCGGGATGGCGAACGTCGTGCTCGCGTAGCGGTCGGCGCCCGGATAGACCTGCACCGCGATGCCGATCACGTCGCCCGCGCGATTGAACACGGGGCCGCCGGAGTTGTCCGGGTTCGGTGCGATGTCGGTCTCGAAGAACGGGAATGCGCTGCCGTCCGGCAACCGGCGCGACGTCGCGCTGACGATGCCGGCCGTGACCGTGTTGCCCGATCCGTCCGGCGCGCCGATCGTCATCACCGGTTCGCCCGCGCGGACTTTCGACGAATCGCCGATGCGCACGAACGGCAGCTTCGTCGCGTCGACGCGCAGCACGGCGACATCGCTTTGCGGATCGACGGCCAGCACCGTCGCCTTGAATTCGCGGCGGTCGGTGAGCCGCACCGTCACGTCGGTCGCCTCGTCGACCACATGGGCGGACGTGAGGATCAGGCCATCGGCGCTGACGATGAAGCCCGAACCGCTGCCGGACACCGCACGCGGCGCCGCCGTATCGGGCGCCGGCGCCTGCGGCCCCTGCGCGGGCACCGGCGCGCCGTGCCGGAAGAACGCGGCGAGCGGATCGTCGGGATCGAGCGCGGCAAAGGCCGGCCCGCCGGTTTGCGGATCGGGCGTGGCGGCCAGGATGGTCACGACCGCCGGGCCGTAGCGTTCGACGATCGCCGGGAAGTCGACCGGCATCGCGTAAGGCGCGGCGGGTGGCCGCGCCTTCATCGCCGGCGGTGCAGCGTGCGGCGCGAGGGTGCCGGCGACGGCGGCGGGCAGCGGCAAACATCCGGCAAACACGCCCCCGATCAACGCGGTGCGAAGCACGGCGCGAGCAAGCGTCTGGCAAACCACGGTGCCACCTCCCCCGGCAGCCGCGACGCCACCCTGCGCGAGACGCGCAGGCGCCCGACAAGCACCGGTACACCCCACCATTTATAGCCCACGCGCAGGTTGGAACATACGAATCGAAACCCGTATGCCGGGACGCGTCGTGACGGCGGAACCGCGAGGGCATTCGTTTCGAACAAAGTGCGCGGTTCGTCAATCCGAATATCCACCACGCATCGGTGCGCGCGTCACCGGCATCGTTGCGATCTGCGATCGCGGCCGATCATTGGCCTGTCGCGCATTACCGACCGCGAAACCATCCCGTCACGCATCCCCCGCGCCCACCCGCTCCGCGATCGCCGACACCATCCGCAACATCGGCTCGAACGCATCGGCCGACGTATTGCCGAAACCAAGCACGAGCCCGTTGCCGGCCCGCGCCGCATCGATCGCGAAACCCGACAGCGGAAACGGCCCGATGCCATGCGCGCGCGCCGCTTCGACGATCGCGCGATCGCGATACCGCGCCGGCAACCGCAGCGCGAGATGCAGCCCGCACGGGCCGCCCTCGACCTGGTGCGGCACGCTCAGGCTGCGCTCGAGCGCGGCGAGCAGCAACCGCCGCCGGTCGCGATACAGCCGGCGCATCCGCCCGAGATGCCGGCCGTACTCGCCCGTCTCGATGAAGTCGGCGAGCGCGAGCTGCACGTGGCGCGTCCCGCCGCGCAGCATCTCCGGTAGCGCCGGCCGCACGGCAGCCAGCAACGCGTCGGGCAGCACGAGAAAACCGATCCGCAGCGCCGGAAACATCGTCTTGCTGAACGAGCCGAGATAGACGACCGGCGAATCGGGCGCCAGCCCGTGCATCGCGCCGATCGGCTCGCCGGTGTGACGGAATTCGCTGTCGTAGTCGTCCTCGATGATCCACGCGCGATGGCGGCGCGCCGCGTCGATCAGCGCGAGCCGACGCGAGATCGACAGCACGGCGCCGGTCGGGAACTGGTTCGACGGCGTCGTGTAGACGAGGCGCGGCGTCCGCTCGCGCCAGTCGTCCGGTTCCGCGCGCAGCCCTTCGACGTCGACCGGCATCGGCACGACGTCGAGGTCGGCCGCCTGCATCGCGGTGCGCGCGCCGCGATAGCCGGGCTCCTCGACCCACACCGTATCGCCCGGATTCGTCAGCAGTTGCGCGCACAGTGCGATCGCCCCTTGTGCGCCTTCGGTGATCACGATCTGCTCGGGATCGCAGCGCACGCCGCGCGTGACGGCCAGGTGGCGCGCGATCGATTCGCGCAACGCGCGCTCGCCGAGCGGATCGCCGTACGCCAGCAGCTCGCGGCCGGCGCGACGCAACGCGCGGTCGATCGCATGCCGCCACGCATCCACCGGGAAATGCGACAGCGCCGGCACGCCCGGACGAAAGCCCTCCGATTCGCCGGTGCCGACGAGGCTCGGGCGAATCCGGCCGAGCCGCTGCGCGACGGCCGGCGGCGCGGCACGCCGGCGCGGCGGCGTGGGCCGCGACAGCCCGACGACCCGCGTGCCGCGACGATCCGATTGCAGGAAGCCTTCGGCGACGAGCTGCTCGTACACGGCGGCCGTCGTATTGCGCGACACGCCGAGCGTTTCGGCCAGCGCGCGCGTGCCGGGCAGCCGCGTGCCGGCCGGCATCGCGCCGCCGAGAATCGCGTCGCGCACACGGCGCAGCAACTGGCGCTGGAGCGACGGTGCGCCGGGCGTGCGCGCCAGCGGCGCATCGAGCGGCAGCAACGGTGCGTCGCCGGCAGGAAAGGCAGTCGTCATCGGAACATCGCAGCGTGAAAAGATCGGAACGTGACGCCCGGGCGAGCGTCGCACGGTGACCGGCGCGCGGCTGGCGGCCCGAGATCGTGGCACCATAAATTTACCGCTCGCTGGCGCTTCTCATGGTACCTCGGCGGGACTACGATCGTCTGCATGCCGGCATGTCGCCGGCCGCCAACCGAAGCGAGATCGACCTTGCCCACGCTCACCAACGCTTTCCAGCAGCCCATCGGCCACCCCGTTCCCGACTGGTCCGCGCGTCCGCGCCCGGAGCGCATCGTGCTCGAAGGCCGCTACTGCCGGCTCGAGCCGCTCGACGCCGAACGCCACGCCGCCGATCTGTATGCCGCCTACGCACAGGCGCCCGACGGCAGCGACTGGACCTATCTCGCACACGGCCCGTACGCCGACGAATCCGGCTACCGCGACTACGCGCGCGGCGCGCAGGCGAGCACCGATCCGCTGCACTACACGGTGATCGACCGCGCCACGGGCCGCGCGGTCGGCACGCTCGCGCTGATGCGCATCGATCCGGCCAACGGCGTGATCGAGGTCGGCTCGGTCACGTTCTCGCCGCTGCTCAAGCGCACGCCGGTGTCGACCGAAGCGCAGTTCCTGCTGATGAAGTACGCGTTCGACACGCTCGGCTACCGGCGCTACGAATGGAAGTGCGACGACCTGAACGCGCCGTCGCGCAAGGCGGCTGCCCGCCTCGGCTTCCGCTACGAAGGCACGTTCCGGCAGGCGATCATCTACCGCGGCCGCAATCGCGACACCGCGTGGTTCTCGATCGTCGACGGCGAATGGCCGGATGTGCGTGCCGCGTTCGAAGCATGGCTCGCACCGGAGAACTTCGACGCGCAAGGCAACCAACGCCAGTCGCTCGCCGCGATCCGCCACGCGCAGGCCAGCGCGCGCGATGCCGCCGGCCGCGCGAACGACGCCACGCGCGTCACGGTGCGCCCGCTGGTCGCCGCCGACGAAGCCGCGTGGCGTCCGCTGTGGCAGGGTTACCAGAAGTTCTATGACACCGCGCTGAGCGACGCGGTGTTCGCGACGACCTGGGCGCGCCTGATGGACCCGGCCGAGCCGATGTTCGTGCTCGGCGCGTTCGACGCGTCGGGCGCACTGGTCGGGATCGTCCATGCGATCTACCACCGTTCGTGCTGGACCGAAGGGCCGTACTGCTACTTGCAGGATCTGTACACGGCGCCCGACGCGCGCGGGCAAGGCGCGGGCGGCGCACTGATCGAGGCCGTGTACGAACGGGCGCGCGAAGCCGGCGCGAGCCGCGTGTACTGGCTCACGCACGAGACCAACACGACCGCGCGGGCGCTGTACGACAAGCTCGCGAACAATGCCGGTTTCATCCAGTACCGGCACGATCTGAAGAAGTAACGTCGCGCCGCCGCCAGCCGACGTTCAGCCACGAACATCGGCCGGATGGCGTGCGTCGCCGTCCTCCGGCGTGGCGTCGCACGCCGCACCGTCCATCCCCGGCAGCGCTGCCGGGCGG
Organism: Burkholderia sp. E168m22; assembly: GCF_001319805.1. NCBI lineage: Bacteria > Pseudomonadati > Pseudomonadota > Betaproteobacteria > Burkholderiales > Burkholderiaceae > Burkholderia > Burkholderia sp. E168m22. Next base: position 32,997 of record NZ_BBSK01000086.1, on the reverse strand, counting down.
ATCATCTCGTCGCCATTGGCCGGCACGGGCCGCCGCACCGGCCGGAACACCGGCTCGCCCGGCTCGATCGGCTGCCCGGAAAGCGCGCAGCGGCCGGGCTGCAACGCGACGCGCAGCCGCCAGCGCTGCTCGCCGTAATGACACCGGCCGCTCTCGACCCAGCGCACCAGCAGTGCGTCGTCGCCCGCCTCCAGCACCGTGACGAACAGTTGCGGACGCAACGGCGATGCCGCGGCCGTCGCGTGCTCCGGAATCGGCGCACGGCCGATCGTCACGAGCGGATGCGCGACCACGCCGCCGCGCGACGGCATCGCGTCGTCTTCGTCGAACGCGGACGCGTCGCACGACAGGTCTTCTTCGCAGATCGGGCTTTCCATGGTGTTGAGCATGCTTGACGAATTTCCGTGCAGGTTGAACGACGCCGGCGCGTTCAGCGCCGGCCCATCGGTTCGCGCAGCAGGGACAGGCCGATCGCCGCGCCGACGGCGGCGGCCGCGAGCATCAGCCCGATGCCGCCCGACCAGCCGAATGCACCGACGATCACGCCGATCGTCAGCGGCCCGATCACCTGGCCGAGATAGTTGCCCTGCACGACCCAGCCGATGCTGAGCGGCGCCAGCGACGGCGACGGGGCGGAGCCCGGCGCGCACGCGAGAATGGTCGCGGGCAGCATCCCGGCCATCGCCGAAAACGCGAACCCGAGCGCGACCGCGAGCGGCGCGGGTGTCGCGGCGCTGAAGAGGCCCGCGCCCGCCGCGCCGATCGCGACCGACGTCGCCGCCATCACGATCCCCGGTCGCGCCCCGCGCGACAGCAGCCAGCCGGCCGTCAGGTTGCCGATCACGCACGCGGCGACGATCGCCGCGCTGATCAGCCCCGCCGCGCCGACCGCGACGCTGAGGCGCTGCATCAGGAACACCGGCAGGAACGTCATCACCGCGAAGAACTGCACGTTGTAGGTCGCGAAGCCCAGTGCGAGGAGCGTGGTCGAGCGCGACGCGAGCACGGCGCGCAGCGCGGGGCCGATGCGCGTCGTCGCCTGCCGCGACGGCGCGTCGGCCGACGTCGTGACCGGCACCGCGGCCGCCGCGACGAGCGTCAGCGCCGCGGCCGCGAGCCAGCCGTTGCGCCAGCCGCCGAGCAGCGGCCCGACCAGCATCGACAGCGCCATGCCGGCCGGCATGAAGGTGCTCCACAGGCCGAACGCGAAATTGCGCCGTTCGGGCGGCGTCACGCGGTTCAGCACGGCCGGCGCAGCGACCACCACGATCACGAACCCGAGGCCTTCCGCGAAGCGCGTGGCCAGCAACAGCGCGAAGCTGCCGGCCCAGGCGCCGGCCACGCTCGACAGGCCGAGGATGACGAGGCCCGTCACCAGCAGCCGCCGGTCGCCCCAGCGCCGCACCAGCAGGCCGGCGGCGATCCCGCCGAACACGCCGACGAACGGAAACACCGACATGATCCCGCTCAGCGACGCGAACGAGCCGCCGAACTCGTGCTGGAGCGACGGCAAGCCGATCGTCGCCTTGCCGACGTGCAGCGCCGACACTATGCTCGCCAGCACGACGTTCGCGACGGCGGCCCGGTAGCTGCGCGCCGGCAGCGTGGCGGCATCGGCCGCGACAGGCGATTCGGTCATCTTCACCTCCGTTGAAGCGGCGGCGTGCAACGGGATGTCTCACGCGGCCGCAATCGGACTGGCGCACATGATACAAATTGAAGTTAACTTCAAGTAAAGGGGCAGCGCGCGCAACGATCCGTTTCGGCGACGGTGACAATGGCCGTCGCGACACGCGACGGCATCCTGGTCTAAGCTGTCCGCTTCGTCCGACAACGCCGCGCCCCTCCTTATGTCGACCGCCTCCCCTGCACCGGCCACGCTGTTCCCGCTCGACGAAGCCTGGACGGATTTCCCCCGCCGCAAGGCGGCCGTGCGCACCTTCATCGCCGGATACTGCGCCGCGCGCGACCGGCGCGACGCGCCGCTGCACGACGGCCCGGACGGCCATGTCGTACAGTTCGACGGCGCGATGGGCCGGCCTTTCGAGCATTTCACGATCGAGGGGGCGCCCGTGTCCGCCGCCGGCCCGTTTGCGGTTGGCGCTTGGATCACGCGCTACGGCGCGGCGCCGCTGCCGCCCGCGCTGCACGGCCGGACGCGCCGGCTGACCGACGAGCATTTCATGGCCGCGGATATCGACGGGCTGTCCGGTGACGACGCGCTCGCGCTCTCGCTGGCCTGCGACACGCCTGACGCGATCGACGCGTTCAACGCCAGCGGCGCCTTCCCGCCGTTCCAGCGGAATCCGGCCGCGTTCCTGTTCGCGCACCGGCTCGACGGGCAGATCGCGGCCACCGCGCGCTACGGCTTCGCGTCGCCGCGCGATATCGTCGTCGACCGCGTCGGAACGGCGGATGCCTACCGGCGTCGCGGCCTTGCGACGCAACTGCTCGCCGCGATCGTCGCGCACGCGCGGCACCGCGGCGCGCGCCGCGTATGGCTCATCTCGACCGAAGCCGGCCAGCCGCTGTACCGTGCCGCCGGATTCACATCGCTCGCCGCGGTTGCCGTGGACGAAGTGCTCGCCTGAACGCGGATCGAGCAACGCCCCCCGTTGCGGTTCGTCTCGCGATTCGTCTCATTGCGCTGAGACGAACGTCCCGGCGTCTCACTCGCCTCGCTGTTTCGCTGTCGCAGCAAATTCGGCGCCCCATTCGTTCCGAACCCCCTCCGGTCGGCAGAAAGTGACATGGTGCAACGCACGCCACGCGCACCGTCGACCGCCACGCACCACCGCACTTCGCGCTGGCCCCGTTCCTGCATACCGTCGATCGCGCAATCGCGCGACGGGCGCACCGGCAGCATTGCCGCGCGCCCGACGACAACCTGACGGAGACAGCAACGTGAGTACACCGGCACCGAACATCGCATCCAGCATGAAGGCCGCCGTCTGGCATGGCCGCCACGACATCCGCGTCGAAGAGGTTCCCGTTCCGGAGCGCCCGCCCGCCGGCTGGGTCACGATCCGCGTGCACTGGTGCGGCATCTGCGGCTCCGACCTGCACGAATACGTCGCCGGGCCGGTGTTCATCCCGGTCGACGCGCCGCATCCGCTGACCGGCCTGAAGGGCCAGTGCATCCTCGGCCACGAGTTCAGCGGCGAGATCGCCGAGCTCGGCGCGGGCGTGTCGGGTTACGCGGTCGGCGACCGCGTGACGGCCGACGCGTGCCAGCATTGCGGCACCTGCTGGTATTGCCGGCACGGGCTGTACAACATCTGCGAGAACCTCGCGTTCACCGGGCTGATGAACAACGGTGCGTTTGCCGAATACGTGAACGTGCCGGCCGAACTGCTGTACAAGCTGCCGGACAATTTCCCGACCGAGGCCGGCGCGCTGATCGAACCGCTCGCGGTCGGGCTGCACGCGGTGAAGAAGGCCGGCAACATCGTCGGGCAGACCGTCGTCGTGGTCGGCGCGGGCACGATCGGCCTGTGCACGATCATGTGCGCGAAGGCGGCGGGCGCCGGGCGCGTGATCGCGTTGGAGATGTCGGCCGCGCGCAAGCAGAAGGCGCTGGAGGTGGGCGCGAGCGTCGTCATCGATCCGAAGACGTCCGACGCGATCGCCGAAGTCAGGGCGCTGACCGGGGGCTACGGCGCCGACGTGTCGTTCGAATGCATCGGGCACACGGCCACCGCGAAGCTCGCGATCGACGTGATCCGCAAGGCCGGCAAGGCGGTGATGGTCGGCATCTTCGAGGAACCGGCGCCGTTCAACTTCTTCGACATCGTGTCGACCGAGAAGGAAGTGATCGGCTCGCTCGCGTACAACGGCGAATTCGCGGACGTGATCCGCTTCATCGCCGACGGCCGCATCGACGTGCAGCCGCTCATCACCGGGCGCATCGCGCTCGGCGACATCGTCGCGCACGGCTTCGAGGAGCTGGTCAACCACAAGGACCGCAACGTGAAGATCATCGTCCAGCCGGCCGTCGCCTGACCGCCCGCGCGCGGCCGCGGCTTCGATTCACGCCGCGCCGCGCAGGCTCGCGCACCGCAAACGCAACCGCAAACGCATTCCGATCGGCGCCTTGCCGCGACGCGACGACGCGATCGTGCAGCGCGCCCCGGCCCAGCAGCGGTCGCGTGCGCCGATCCCTCTGGCGGACCATGCACTCGCATACCGGCTACAGCCGATGCCGTCGCGGCAGGCGACACCGCAACCCCGCACGATTCTTCGATATACTGAATCGAACCCTTTTCGGGACAACCGGGGGCAACCACGCGTTGCGTACGTTCGCCCCGACCTGCGTGGAATGGCGCATCGTGAAACCGCGAGCCGGACTGATTCTCGAACTCTTCGTCAACCTCGTGCTGCCCTGGGTGGCCTATCGGGTCGCGCATCCGTATTTCGGCGAAACCGGCGCGCTGTACGCGTCGGCGGTTCCGCCGATCATCTGGTCGATCGTCGAATTCATCCGCTCGCGCCGCGTCGACGCGGTAGCGGCCATCGTGCTGCTCGGCATCACGCTGTCGATCGTCGGCATGGCGTTCGGCGGCAGTCCGCGCACGCTGCTGATGCGCGAATCGATCGGCTCGGGCACGATCGGCATCGTGTTCCTGCTGTCGCTGTTCCGCGAACGCCCGCTGATCTACTATCTGGCCCGCGCGACCGTGGCCCGCGAGATGGACGGCGGCGCCGCGCACTTCGAAGCCGTCTGGGACGCGCAACCGGGCCTGCGGCAGATGCTGCGGCTGATGACGTTCGTGTGGGGCGCCATCATGACGGTCGAGATGCTGCTGCGCTGGTGGATGGTCGTCAACTGGCCGGTCGAACGCGTGCTGGTCGTGTCGCCGGTCATGGGCTACACGGTATTTGCCTGCCTGCTGCTGTGGACGTTCTGGTACCGGCGGCGGATGCGCGTGCGCAACAGCGTCGACATTCCGGGCCGCGGCGGCGTCACCGAAACCGCCGGCCGCTGACGCGCGGCGCGCCGGCTGTCCGGCGGCGGGTCACGGCGCCTGCTGTATGATGCGCGGCGTCTCGTCCGCCCATCCGTTTTCCGTCATGTCCCTTTCGCTCCTTCCGTGTGCCACGATCTGGCTCGCCCTGTTCGCGGCCGCCGCCTGCGCGTGGCATCGCCCGCTGCACGGCCTGAGCATCGGCCTCGCCGCGCTCGGCTACGGGGGCGCGCTGGCGTTCGGCCAGCTTGCGCCGATCACGCTGGCGCCGCTCGCACTGCTGATCGCGGCCGGCTGGGGCGTGCTGCCCGAGCGCCCGCTCGCGGTGCGCATCATCGCGCACCTCGTCTTTGCCGCGCTCGCGATCGCGCTGAGCCTGCATCTGATTCCCGGCTTCCACAATCCGCGCGTGATCGGGCCGATCCGCTTCACGCCGGACGCCGTGCCGTTCACGATGTACCTGAATTTCGACAAGCCGCTCGTCGGCCTGTGGCTGTTGTGGGCACTGCCGTGGGTTGCGCCGGACGTCGCGCTGTCGCGCGCGCTGCGCACCGGTGCGGTGGCGGCCGTCGCAACGGCTATTGCGTGCCTGGCCGGCGCGCTCGCGTTCGGGATGGTCGGCTGGGCCCCCAAATGGCCGCCGTCGGGCTGGTTGTGGCTCGCGAACAACCTGTTGCTGGTGACGCTCGCCGAGGAAGCGCTGTTCCGCGGCTACGTGCAAGGCGGGCTGACCCGCGCGTTCCGCGCCTGCTCATGGGGCCCGTGGTTCGCGCTCGCGGCCGGCGCGCTGCTGTTCGGCGCCGCGCACGCAGCGGGCGGCTGGCCATGGATTGTGCTCGGCACGGTGGCCGGCGTCGGCTACGGCCTCGCGTGGCGGCGCGGCGGCCTGCTCGCTGCCGCGCTCGCGCATGCGGGGCTGAACGTCGTCCACTTCGGCCTGTTCACCTATCCGATGCTCGCCGCCGCGCGCTGATCGCGGCGACGGCGCCTGTGTCGCCCGCGCTGCCGCTCAGTTGAACCCGGCCACCGCGTGCGGCACGTACGGGCGTTCGAGCGTGGCGATTTCGTCGTCGGTCAGCTTCAGCGCGAGCGCGCCGAGCGCGTCGTCCAGTTGCTGCGGCTTCGAAATGCCGACGATCGGTGCGGTCACGCCGCGCTTTTGCGCGACCCACGCCAGCGCGACCTGCGCCCGCGGCACGTTGCGCGCGGCGGCGATCGCCGCGACGGCCTCGACGACCGCCTTGTCGGCATCGGCCGTCGCGTCGTACAGCCGCTGGCCGACGTCGTCCTTCTGCTGCCGTTCCGACGTTTCGTCCCAGTTGCGCGTCAGGCGCCCGCGTGCAAGCGGGCTCCACGGGATCACCGCGATGCCTTCGTCCTCGCACAGCGGCAGCATTTCGCGCTCCTCTTCGCGATACAGCAGGTTCAGGTGGTTCTGCATGCTGACGAAGCGGGTCCAGCCGTTCTGCTTCGACGTGTGCAGCGCCTTCGCGAACTGCCACGCGAACATCGACGATGCGCCGATATAGCGCGCCTTGCCGGCCTTCACGACGTCGTGCAGCGCCTCGAGCGTCTCCTCGATCGGCGTGCCGTAGTCCCAGCGGTGAATCTGGTAGAGATCGACGTAGTCGGTGCCGAGCCGCTTCAGGCTCTGGTCGACGTCGGTCATGATCGCCTTGCGCGACAGGCCCGCGCCGTTCGGCCCCGGCCGCATCCGGTAGAACACCTTGGTCGCGATCACGACGTCGTCGCGTTTCGCGAAATCGCGCAGCGCGCGGCCGACGATCTCCTCCGACGTACCGTCCGAATACATGTTCGCCGTATCGAAGAAGTTGATGCCGGCCTCGACCGCCCGCTGGATGATCGGGCGGCTTTCCGCTTCCGGCAGCGTCCACGGATGCGTGCCGCGCGACGGCTCGCCGAACGTCATGCAGCCCAGCACCAGCTTCGACACGTCCAGCCCGGTCGACCCGAATTTCACGTATTCCATTGCTCGCCTCGCCACTCAAGTTGGGGTTGCGGCCGGATGCACGCGGCATCCGCCAGACGTCGCATGGTATCCCGCACGCCGCGAACGCGTATGAGCGCGCGCCGCGTGCAGGCTGCGTGAAAGGTTGAACCTCGAAGGATGAACCGGGCGCCCCGGTTACTTGGCCTGGTCGGCGAGCGGCTGCAGGAACGCGGAGAAGCCGGTCAGCATGATCTGCACGCCGATGCACAGCAGCAGGAACGCCGACACGCGCTTCGCGACCTTGGTCCCCTCGCTGCCGAGGTAGCGTGCGAGCAGCGCGGAGCGGCTGTAGACCTGCCAGATCACGAGCGCGACGAGCACGGACACGGCGATCGACACGATGCTCGACAGCATGAATTCCGACAGCTTGTGCGTGCGGTTCGCGTTCAGCGCGATCGCGGTCGCGATCGAGCCGGGGCCGACCGTCAGCGGCACGGTCAACGGGAAGAACGCGCGCGTCATGATCGCGTTCGCGTCGATCGGCTTGACCGGCGTATCGCCGCCGCCCGGCCCGTCGGGCTCGTTCAGCATCTGCCAGCCGGCCACGGCGACCGCGAAGCCGCCGCCGATCCGCAGCGCTTCCATCGAGATCCCGAAGAAATGCAGCACCGGCGTGCCGGCGAAGAACGCGACCATCAGCACGACGAACGCATTGAACGCGACCTTCCTCGCGAGCAGATCCCGCTCGTGCGCGGTGAGCGTCTCGGTCCGTTCGAGAAACAGGAACGCGATGCCGATCGGATTGATGATGCCGATCAGGCCGGTAAAGCCGAACAGGATCTCGGAGACAAGGCGGTTGACGATCATCGTGCGAAGCATCGGTCGGAACGGGGCCGGCAGCGCCGGGGGTCACGCATTGTAGTGCAAGCGCTCGCGCCCGAGACGCAAAATGCCGCCGGCCCGGCTTCGCCGTCGATCGTCGTGGAGGTTCGTCGTGCAGCCTTATCCGGCGCCCGCCTCCCACGCCGGCGGCCGCTTCGCGAAGAAGGCCGCGAAGCCCTCCTTCGCTTCCGGCGTCGCCCGCACGCGGGAGATCGTCTGCGCGGTGAACGCCGCGCGTTCGTCCGACGGCGGGTACTCGCCGATCGCGTCGAAAAAGCGCTTGATCTCCATCAGCGCGTGCGGGCCGTTGCGGCCCAACTCCGCGAGCGTGCGCTCGAGCGTGTCGTCGAGCGCATCGAGCGGCACGGCCTGATGGATCAGGCCGATCGCGACGGCTTCGGCGGCCGCGAGCTGCGTCGCGGTCAGCGCGAGCCGGCGCGCCTGGCGCTGGCCGACCGCCTCGACCAGATACGGGCCGATCACGGCCGGCAGGATGCCGAAGCGCGCCTCGCTGACCGAAAAGCGCGCGTGGTCGCTCGCAATCACGATGTCGCACGCCGCGCACAGGCCCACACCGCCGCCGAACGCGTGACCCTGCACGCGCGCGACCGTCGGTTTCGGGCACTGCCGGATCGCGCGCATCATCGCGGCGAACCGCTCGGCGTCGCGCAGGTTCGCGGCCGCATCGTTCGCGCTCGCGCGCTGCATCCACTGCAGGTCGGCGCCCGCGCAAAAGGCGCGGCCATCCGAACGCAGCACGATCGCGCGCACGTCGTCGCGTCGGCCGAGCGCCGTGAAGGCGTCGGTGAGTTCCGCGATCATCGTCTCGTCGAACGCGTTCAGCACGTCGCCGCGCTGCAGCGCGACGGTCGCGATGCCGCGTGCATCGACCGTGACGGCCAGGGTCTTCAATCCATCCATCGAACCATTTCCTCGGGTAGAACGGCACATATCGAAATCACGCCGCCTGGCGGCGATCGATCACGCGGCGCGCCTTGCCGGTCGCGGTCGCCGGGATACCGCCGGCTGCCAGCACCGTCACGCCGGACGACACGCCGACCATCGTCTTGATCCGGTGTTGCAGCTCGCGCGCGAGTGCCGCGCGATCGCCGTCGCTCACCGACGCCGCCGCCTCGGAACGCAACTCGACCGCGAGGTCGAGCCGGTCCATGTGACCGTCGCGCGACAGCGTGATCTGGAACTGGCCCGACAACTGCGGCAGCGCGACGACGATCTCCTCGATCTGGCTCGGGAACACGTTCACGCCGCGCACGATCAGCATGTCGTCGGAGCGGCCCGTGATCTTCGCGAGCCGGCGCATCGCGCGCGCGGTCGGCGGCAGCAGCGCGGTGAGGTCGCGCGTGCGGTAGCGGATCACCGGCATCGCCTCCTTCGTCAACGACGTGAACACGAGCTCGCCCTGGCTGCCGTCGGGCAGCACTTCACCGGTGACGGGGTCGATGATCTCCGGGTAGAAATGGTCTTCCCAGATCACCGGGCCGTCCTTCGTCTCGACGCATTCGCACGCGACGCCCGGGCCCATCACTTCCGACAGCCCGTAGATGTCGAGCGCGTCGATGCCCACGCGCGTCTCCACTTCGTCGCGCAGCGCCTGCGTCCACGGCTCGGCGCCGAAGATGCCGATCTTCAGCGACGATTCGGCCGGGTCCATTCCCTGCCGCACCATCTCGTCGATCAGGTTCAGCATGTACGACGGCGTGACGAGGATGATCTTCGGCTCGAAATCGCGAATCAGCTGCACCTGCTTCTCGGTCTGCCCGCCCGACATCGGCACGACCATGCAGCCGAGCCGCTCCGCGCCGTAGTGAATCCCGAGACCGCCGGTGAAGAGACCATAGCCGAACGCGTTGTGCAGCGTATCGCCCGGGCGGCCGCCGGCCGCGCGGATCGAGCGCGCGGTCACGTTCGCCCACGTGTCGATGTCGCGCGCGGTGTAGCCGACCACGGTCGGCTTGCCGGTCGTGCCGCTCGATGCATGCACGCGCACGACCTGTTCGCGCGGCACCGCGAAGAGGCCGAACGGATAGTTGTCGCGCAGGTCGGTCTTGGTCGAGAACGGGAATTTCGCGAGATCGGCGAGCGACTTCAGGTCGTCCGGATGCACGCCCGCCGCATCGAACGTGCGCCGATAGTGCGGGACGTTGTCGTATGCGTGGCGCAGCGACCATTTGAGGCGTTCGAGCTGCAGCGCCTGCAGTTCGTCGCGGCTGGCGGTCTCGATCGGCTCGAGGGCGGCGGCGGGATGCGTCGGGTGAGTCATCGGGGTGCTCCTCCAGTGGAGTGGTCGTTGTCGTGTTCGAAGTGACGGCGCGGGCGGCTACGACCGGAACGTGCGGCCGGCCGCGTGCAGCGCGGCGACGCGCGGCGACACGCGATAGCGGTCCTCGCCGTAGCTCGCCGCCAGGTTCGACAGCACGCGATGCACGCGGCCGATCCCGATCGCATCGGCCCACGCGAGCGGGCCGCACGGATAGTTCACGCCCTTCTCCATCGCGAGATCGAGATCGGCCGGCGAGCACACGCCCTGGTTGACCGTGTCGGCCGCCTCGTTCGCGAGCATCGCGACGGTGCGCATCGCGACCATTCCCGGCACGTCCGCGATGCCGACCACGCGAAAGCCCGCCTGCTGGAACAGGCCGACCGCGTCCGCATACGCGGCGTCGTTGCACTGGAGCGCACGCGTCAGCGCGACGAGCCCGGCCTGCGCGTAATCGCGCGCCAGGTCGACGAGCACGAGGTCGGCCACGCCCGTTTGGGCGGCGCGCGCGGTCGCGGTGCGGCCATCGGTCAGCGCGATCGACGCGCGGCCGGCCACGGCGAGCAGTTCGTCCGCATGCGCGCCGTTGCGCCGCGCGCCTTCGATCCGTTCGGCCAGGCGCGTGTGCAGCGCGGCGGCCGGGCCTTCCTGCGCAAACAGCACGACGTCGGCCGGCGCGGCGCGCGGCGGCTCGAGATCGGGCGCGGGCGGCGTCGCGCCGTCCGCATACGAATAGAAGCCGCGCCCGGACTTGCGCCCGAGGAAGCCCGCGTTCACGAGTTCCTGCTGGATCAGCGACGGCGTGTAGCGCGGGTCGTTGAAGTACGCGCGGAACACCGACTCGGTCACCGCGAAATTCACGTCGTGGCCGATCAGGTCCATCAGCTCGAACGGCCCCATCCGGAAGCCGCCAGCTTCGCGCATCACCGCGTCGATCGTGGCCGGCGTGCCGCCCTGCTCGTTCAGTACGCGTAGCGCCTCCGCGTAATACGGCCGTGCGACGCGGTTCACGATGAAGCCCGGCGTCGATTTCGCCATCACCGGTTGCTTGCCCCACGCGGCGGCGGTCGCATGCAGCATCCCGGCGACCTCGGGCGCGGTCGCGAGCCCGCTGACCACCTCGACGAGCGCCATCAGCGGCGCCGGATTGAAGAAATGCAGGCCGGCGACGCGCTGCGGCACGCGCAGCCCGGCCGCGATCGACGTGATCGAGATCGACGACGTGTTGGTCGCCAGCACGCACGCGTCGTCGACATGACGTTCGAGGGTCGCGAAGATCTCGCGCTTCACGTCGAGCCGTTCGGCCGCCGCTTCGACGATCAGCGCGGCGCCCGCGAAATCGGCCAGCGCGCGCACCGCGCGGAGCCGGTTGCCGGCTGCGTCGGCCTGCGCCGGTTCGAGCCGGCCCTTCTCCGCCAGCCGCGCGAACTGCGCGCGGATGCCGGCCAGCGCCTTGTCGCAGGCTGCTTCGTTCAGGTCGTACAGCAGCACCGCATGGCCGGCCGCCGCCGCGACCTGCGCAATGCCCGCGCCCATCGCGCCGGCGCCGATCACGCCGACGACGGCCGACGGCGCGAGCGCGCCCGAGTTCACCGAATGTGCAGAGGAAACAGCCATCGCTTGCGATCCGTCATGAAGGGGAAGTGCGAGCGATTATAAACCGACCGGTCGGTAGATTTATGTCAGGGCGAGCCCGAATGTGTCGGGCAAGAGAGCGTTACGGAAACTGCAAAGACAAAAAAATCGAAAGACCGGGGCACTTTTTGTAAACAGAAAGGTCAACGTAAGCGTTCGAATATGAGATAGTGACCCCCGATCGCCTGATAAAATTCGACAAATTGCCGGATTCCAGGGGGAAACGCGTGTCGCGCCGTCACCGCTGTCCATCGCTCCCTTTCGGGGTCGAGTCAAGCTTCCGGCCCGCGCGTTGCCACGTGTGCTCGTCCCGCCGTCCGCGGGCAGCCGCATCGAACCGTTTCATTCCGCGACGGGCTTCGACCCGCCCGCGCCCCTCGCCGCCTCGCGGCAGCGAACCCAGGGCAGCACCGTTGCGTGCCGCCCCCCTCGGTTTCATCGTCCTCGTTCGGCGGATAGTACGGCCGGGCTTCGTCAACCCGTGACGGCGCGTCGCGCGCCGCCACTCGCATCAGGAAACCCTCCATGCCGCTCTCGTCCAACCAGCTCCCGCGCTGGACCCTCTGGGCCCCGCTTGCCGCCTGGCTGGTACTCGCGCTGTCGCGCGTCGTGCCGGCCGAAGGCCTCGTCATCGCGGTGTTCGCCGCCGCGCTCGCCGGCGCCGTGTTCGCCGCCGTCCACCATGCGGAAGTCGTCGCGCACCGTGTCGGCGAACCGTTCGGCACGCTCGTGCTCGCGGTCGCCGTGACCGTCATCGAAGTCGCGCTGATCGTATCGGTGATGCTCGGCGCGGGCCCGGAAAAATCGGGCCTCGCCCGCGACACCGTCTACGCCGCCGTGATGATCATCTGCAACGGCATCGTCGGCATCTGCCTGCTGGTCGGCGCATGGAAGCACGGCGAACAGGACTTCCAGGGGCGCGGCGCGAGCAAGGCGCTCGCGGTGCTCGCGTCGCTGTCGGTGCTGTCGCTCGTGATGCCGAACTACCTGAGCGCCGCCCCGGGCCCGTTCTTCTCGAAATCGCAGCTCGCGTTCGCCGGCGTCGCATCGCTCGTGCTGTATGGCGCGTTCGTGTTCGTGCAGACCGTGCGCCACCGCGACTACTTCCTCGCCGCGCACGACACCGCCGACGAAGCGGTGCACGCGGCGGCGCCGAGCAACCGCACCGCGATCACCAGCATGGTGCTGCTGTTCGCGAGCCTGGTCGCGGTCGTGCTGCTCGCGAAGCTGCTGTCGCCGGCCGTCGAGCATGCGGTGCTGAAGCTCGGCGCGCCCGAAGCCGCGGTCGGTATCGTGATCGCCGCGCTCGTGCTGCTGCCGGAAGGGCTCGCGGCCGTCACCGCCGCGCGCGCGAACCGCCTGCAGACCAGCATGAACCTCGCGCTCGGTTCGGCGCTCGCGAGCATCGGGCTCACGATCCCGACCGTCGCGGCCGTGTTCATCTGGGTCGGCCAGCCGCTCACGCTCGGGATCGGCGCAATGGAGACGGTGCTGCTCGCGCTCACGCTGCTGGTCAGCACGCTCACGCTGAGCCAGGGGCGCACGACGGTGCTGCACGGCGTCGTGCACGTCGCGCTGTTCGCCGCCTATCTGTTCCTGTCGTTCACCCACTGACGTCCCGCTGCGCGCGGCCCGCCGGATGCTCTCCGCCGGGCCGCGCGCACGTCTTCAAGTCTCCTCCCTCTGCCTCGCTTCACGCCGCCGTTACCGGACGGGGGCGATGGCGCATGACGTGGCGGTTTCGGGCTGCGTGTCCGCGTGAAATCCATAAAGCACAGCCGCGTTGTCGACCAGGATCGCGCCGGCAATCGCGTCGTCGGCCGCGCAATCGTGCAGCCAGCCGAGCAGACGCGCATCGTCGGGCGGCGGCGACGCGTTCGGATGCGGCCAGTTGCTGCCCCACACGCAGCGCGCCGAATGGCCGCGCGCGAGCACGGCGGCAAGCCGCCCGACATCGTCGTAGCCCGGTGCGCCGGATCGCGACGTCTCGTACGGCGCGGACAGCTTCACCCATGCGTGGCCGCGATCGAGCAGGCGTCGCAGTGCGAGGAAGGACGGCGCATCCGGCGCGACGGGCGTCAGGAACTTGCCCGTGTGATCGATGACGATACGCGCAGGCAGCCGCGACAGCGTCGCCTCGATCTCGCCCAGCGTGCGGCCGTCGAACTGCAGGTCGATATGCCAGCCGAGCGGCGCGATCCGCGCGGCCATCCGCTCCAGATCGCGCCATTGCGCAGTGCCGCCCGCCAGCATCATGAAGCGCACGCCGCGCATGCCGGCGGCATGCAGACGTTCCAGCTCGGCCTCCGGCACGTCGACCGGTACCGTCGCGACGCCGCGCGCCTGCGGGCCCAGTGCGGCCAAGGCGTCGAGCGTGCACCGGTTGTCGAAGCCATAGCCGGTCGGCTGCACGACGACCACACGCGTGAGGCCGAGCGCCTGCTGCATGCGCCGATAGGCAGCCACCGGCGCATGGGGCGGTCGAAACGTCGCCGTCGGCGCGAGCGGATACGCATCGTCGTAGATGTGGATATGGCAATCGCACGCGTTGGCGAACCGCGTGCCGCCCGCCTCGTCGCGCGTCATCGCCCGCCCGGTGCGACGGACGCATGCGATGCGCGCCAGCGCGCGAGCCGCGTCGCCTGCGCGGCGTTGACCGCGCCGGTCGGCACGCGTCCGTCGAGCAACGCAGCAAGCTGGTCGACCGTCTCCAGCGCCTGATGCTCGATCGCCGGCAGCGTCAGGCCGCCGATGTGCGGGGTCGCGATGACGCGCGGATGCGCGGCCAGCGCGGGCGTCGGCATCTGGTCCGCCGCGCGGCCGACGTCGAGCGCGCAACCGGCCAGCCGCCCGCTGGCGAGCGCGTCGGCCAGCGCCTGTTCGTCGACGAGTTCGCCGCGCGACGCATTGATGAAGCACGCGCCCGGCTTCATCGCGGCGAATGCCGCCGCATCGATCAGATTCGCGGTGGCCGGCGTGGCCGGCGCAAGGCAGACGACGAAATCCGCGTCGCGCAGCAGCGTGGCGAAGTCGACCTGTTCGAGCGGAGGCGCGTCGACCCGTACGTATGGATCGCTGACGAGCACGCGCATGCCGAGCGCCGTCGCGACCGGGGCGAGATGGCGCGCGATCTGCCCATAGCCGATCAGGCCGAGCGTGCTGCCGCGCAATTCTCGCCCCATCCGGGGCACCGGCGGCGCGCCGCGGTGATACGCGTCCGCGTAGCCGCCGATCCCGCGCGCAAGCTCGATCATCGCGCCGACGACCCATTCGGCGACGGCCGGGCCGAAGCCGGGGCTCGCCTGCGTGATCAGCACGCCGAACGCGCTTGCCGCGGCGACGTCGACCGTCCGGATGTCGACCGCGCAACGCAGGAACGCGGCGAGGGCCGGCAGCCCCGCGAACAGCGCGCGAGGCGCCGGCGTCTGCCGGTACGCGATGATCGCGTCGCATCCCTGCGCGGCGGCAATCAGCTCGTCCGTGTCGAGTTCGCGATCGTGCGGGTTGCAGGTGACGTCCGCGATCGCGCGCAGCGCGCGCAACGCGCTGGCGCCGTAGTAGTGGTCGATCATCCCGGCCGGATGCGTGACGTAGACGCGCGTCATGCGTAATCCCCCCGCGTGCCGGCCGCCTGCGTCGGCGGCGACGCCACCGACGCGCGCTCCACGAGCGTCACGTCCGCGAACACGCATTGCCCGGATGCGGCCGGCGCGTCGCCCTCTTGCCGCATCACGCGCCGCACCATCTCGCCGGCCATTTCGGTGACGGGCAGTTGCACCGTGGTGAGCGCCGGCCACGAGATCGCCGACAGGAAATGACCGTCCATCCCGATGACGGAGACATCGTCCGGCACCCGCAAGCCGCCGTCGCGCAGCCCGGCCATCAGGCCGAGCGCGAACAGGTCGTTGACCGCGACGATGCCGGTCGGCCGCGCCGGATCGGCCGCGAGCTCGACGCCGAGCGCACGCCCGACATCGACGATCACCGAGTCGCCGTATTCGTTCGCGGGGCCGCCGTCGAGCACGCGCGCCTGGGTGGCGCCGCCCGCCTCGCTCGCCACGGCGAGAAAGCCGCGGATCTTGTCGCTGCGGCTCACGGTGACGCCGGCCACCGTCGCGAACGCGAGCCGCGTATGGCCCGCTTCGACGAGCCGGCGCGTCGCGAGCCGCGCGGCCGCCTCGTTGTCGGCCGTCACGTGATCGACCTTCGATTGCTCGCCGGGTGTCGCGCGACGGTCGTAGCTGACGACCGTCATCCCCCGCTCGGCCGCACGCTCGAGGTGGCTTTCGTCGGCGAGCGACGAGATCACGATCACGCGCCGCACGCCGTGCGCATAGAGATCGTCGAAGAACGACGCCTCCTTGCGCGCATCGCGGTACGTGTTGCCGATCAGCACGCGATGGCCATACCGTTCCTGCGCGCAGGCCTCGATCTCGCGTGCGATGTAGCCGTACATCGGGTTCGCCATCGACGGCACCAGCAGCCCGACGAGCGGCGTCTGCCCCGTCTTGAGCTGGCGCGCGAGCGTGCTCGGCCGGTACTGCAGCGCGTCCATCGCCGCCTTCACGCGTTCGAGCGTTTCCGGCTTCATCTGGTCGGTGCGTCCGTTGAGCACGTTCGAAACCGTGCTGACCGAAACGGCCGCATGACGGGCCACGTCCTGAATCGTACTCATGTCGTCTTGCATGGAACGGGCTACAGGCCGAAATGGGCCGGCAGCCACAACGAAAACGCCGGTGCGAAGATCAGCGCCACGAGGGCAGCGAACAGCACCAGCAGGTATTTCACCATCGGCCGAGCTACGCGCCCGACCTCGGTGCCCGTGATCGCGCACGTCGTGAACAGCCCGAGCCCGACCGGCGGCGCGAACAACCCGAACCCCATCGCCACCACCACAACCGTGCCGAAATGCAGCGGATTGATACCGAGCTGCAGTGCGATCGGCGCGAGCAGCGGCCCGAAGATGATCAGCGCGGGCGCGCCTTCGAGCACGGCGCCGAACACGATCATCAGCAGCGCCGCCAGCAGCAGGAACATCGTCGCGCCGTATTGATGGGCAAACGCCGTCATTGTGCCCGAGACGAGGGCCGGAATCTGCTCGATCGACAGCGCGAACGACACGCTCGACGCCGCCGCGACGATGAACAGGATACCGCTCGCCATCGATGCGGCGCGCACGAACACGCGGCCGACCGAGCGCCACGTCAGTTCGCGAAACGCGATCCAGCCCACGACGAGCGCGTAGACCACCGCGAACGCCGACACTTCGGTCGACGTCGCGATCCCCGACGTCACGCCCTTGCCGATCATCGCGACCATGACCAGCGCGACGAGCGCGCCGCCCGCCAGCGGCAGCCATGCGCGACGCTCGCCGAACACCTCGGCCACGTCGATCTTGCGCCCGGTGATCACCGTCACGACCGCGAGCGACGCGGCCAGCACGGCCGCCGGGACGATCCCCGCGACGAACAGCCCGGCGATCGAGATGTTCGCGACGAAGCCCATGATGATCATGTTCACGCACGGCGGAATCGTCTCGGCCATCACCGCGCTGCACGCGAGCAGCGCGGCGGTTTCGTTCGGGTCCTGCCGCGCGCGGCGCACCGCCGGCATCACGACGCCGCCCACCGCCGCGATATCGGCCAGTTTCGAGCCCGATACGCCGGAAAAGCACGCCGTCGCGAAGATCACGATCAGGCCGAGCCCGCCCCGCACGCGCCCGAAGATCCGCAGCAGCAGCTCGACGAGCCGCGCGGACATCCCGTTGGTCTCCATCAGCAGCCCCGCCAGCACGAAGAACGGCACCGCGAGCAGCACGAAGTGGTCGGCCCCGGCCATCACCTGTTGCGAGTAGACGAGCAGCGGCAGCGTCGGATCGGCGAGGAAATACAGCAGCGCCGAAAACGCCAGCACGAACCCGATCGGCACGCCGAGCACCAGCCCGCCGACGAAGCCCGCGACCAGCAGCGTGCCCGGCGCGACCGCCTGCGCGGGCCACAGCGCGTTCCAGCCGTACACGGCGCCCGCGAGCGCCGCACAGCACACGAACGTGCCGATCACCCGGCGGCGCGGCGCGTTCAGCGCATTGGCGAGCGCGAATACGGTCATAAACAGCGCGCCGAACATCATCGGATACCCGTTGATCCAGCCCGGCAGGCCGCCCGTCGTCAGCTGGTCGTACGAATCCGCGAGCAACTGGCACGACGACACCAGCAGGTTCAGCGCGACGGCCGCCACGATCCAGTGGCCGACCTGGATCAGCGCGCCCTGCCAGCGTGCCGGCAGCCGGCCGCGAAACACGTCGATGCCGACATGCTGGCTGCGCCCCAGCACCGTCGCCGCGCCGAAGAACACCAGCACGATCATCAGCGCGCTGGCCACTTCCTCGGCCCAGTCGACCGGGTCGTGCAGGAAATAGCGGAACACGACCGACACGAACACGACCAGCACGTCGACGGCGAGGACCACGGCCGACAGATACTCGAGCCGGCGCAGCGCCGCATCCAGCACGCGGGCGACGCGATGCGCCGGCTGGCCGGCAGCGGGAGCCGGCGCGGCGCCCGACACGGAGTGCATGTCCATCGCTCACCCCCGCGCGGCGGCAATCGCCGGAAACAGCGGCGCGGTGGCCGGATACTGCTTCGCGAACGCCGCATACAGGCGGTCTTGCATCGTCTGCCGCAGCGCCGCGCGCTCGCCATCGGCCAGCGGGTAAAACGCCATGCCGCGCTGCTTCAGCGCCTGCTCCGCCTGCGCGGCCTTCTGCGCGGCAATCGCGCGCTGCTGCACGGTCGCGTCGGCCACCGCGCGGTCGAAGGCGGGCCGCAGATTGGCCGGAATCCGGTCGAGCGCACGCCGCCCCATCACGACGGTCATCGCCGCGAACACGTGGCGCGATTGCCAGCACGACTTCACGATCTCGTCGAAGCGGCTCGCGAGCACCGTGGCGGGATCGTGTTCGAGACCGTCGACGACGCCCGTCTGCACGGCCATGTACAGCTCGCCGAACGGAATCGGCGTCGGCACCGCGCCCATCGCCTTGAAGGTATCCATGAACGCGGGCGTCGGCAGCACGCGCAGCTTCGTCCCCTTCAGGCCGGACAGCGCCGTCACCGGCTGCTTCGTGAACACGCAGCGCCCGCCGAAATGCGAGCCCCAGGTCAGCACCGAGCATCCCGCGCGCTTTTGCAGCAGCGCGTTCAGGCTCGTGCCGACCGAGCCGTCGAGCGCCTTCGCGACGTGCGCGTAGCTGTCGAACAGGTAGCCGAGATCGAGCATCCCGAGCTCCGGCGCGACCGTGGCCCAGATCGACGAGCCCGCGATCATCATGTCGATCGCGCCGATCTTGACCTGCTGCACGACGTCGCTTTCCTTGCCGAGCTGGCTGTTCGGAAAGTAGTCGACCCGGATCGCGTCGCCCACGCTCGCCTTCAGGTTCGCGGCGAGACGCTCGTACCACACGTAGTGCGCGGCGTTCTGGTCGGCCGGCATCGACGACGAGCAGCGCAGCGTGACGACCGGCTGCTGCGCGCGCACGCTTTCCGGCAAGCCGCCCGCGGCCGCGAGCGTGGCGGCGGACACCGTCTGCAGAAAGCGCCGCCGGGTGTAGGTATTCATGAGTCGTCTCCTGTGCGAGTGCGTCTCGCGACGCGACTGTATCGATTTAGTGTATCGATACAGTAATACGACGACCGATAAGAGAAAAATGGGGGTTTCCCCGTGTTCGAGATGGAAAATCTGAAGGGTATGCGGCTCGTTTCAGGCGAAATTCGTATGAAAAATCGCCGTTTTTCTACGTATTCCGGAGGTGCCGAAAAGAATTCGAGATCATGTTTTCAATCATCAGACGACCGACTTTTCGCGGTACGCGAGCGCCCGTTCGTGCGGGCAAGCGCGTCGCTAAACGCCCGGATCGTCCGTGCTCTCGGTCAGAAACCGCTCGACCATCGCGTTGAACACCGGCAGCGCCGGATTGTCGTTGTCCGCGCGCCACGCGAGATACAACTCGGCCGCCGCGTTGACGCCCGCCAGCGGCCGGAACACCACGCCGTCCACATGAAGCTCGCGCGCCGACGCCGGCACCAGCGCCGCGCCGAGCCCCGCGCGCACGAGACCGAGGATCGTATGCGTCTGGCCGACGTAGTGCAGGTAGTTCGGCAGCCGCCCGGCGCCCGCGAACATCCCCGAGATCATGTCGTGGAAATACTTGCCCTCGTTCGGCGAATAGGCGATGAACGGCTGCCGGTCGAGCTCGTCGGGGCCGATCTGCTCATAGGCCGCGAGCGGCGCGCCTTCCGCGACCGCGACGAGCATCGGTTCGCGCTGCACGAGCCGGTATTCGAGCGGCTGGCGCGCGGCGCGCTGGCGCACGAAACCCGCGTCGAGCATCCGCGACGCGAGTGCGTCGATCTGCACGGTCGACACCATTTCGCGCAATTCGACGTCGACGTCCGGCAACGCATGCGCCGCGTGCGCGAGCAGCACCGGGATCATCCGGTATGCACTGACGGCCGTGAAACCGAGCGTGATGCGCCCGGCCCCGCCGTGCGCGACGCGCTGCGCGGCCTGCTCGGCGCGCGCGGAGAATTCGAGGATGTGCCGCGCGTCGCGCAGGAAGCGTTCGCCGGCCGCGGTCAGGCTCACCTGCCGGCTGCTGCGCTCGAGCAGCGCGATGCCGAGCGCGTGCTCGAGCAACTGGATTTGCCGGCTGAGCGGCGGCTGGGTCATGAAGAGCCGCCTGGCCGCGCGGCCGAAATGCAGTTCTTCGGCGACCGCGACGAAGCAGCGAAGCTGGTGCAGTTCAATCATCCAAATCTTGAATCAATCGATAGTCTTTTGATGTTAGACCGATATCGATGCGATTTCTATACTCGGTTCCACCTGATGCACGGCCCGCGCCGCGCACGACGACCGAGACCTTCATGACCATCGACATCCTGCTGACCCAGCCGCTGCCCGCCACCATCGACGCCGAACTGTCCGCCCGCTACACCGTGCATCGGCTGTATGCGGCCGAGCAACCGGACGCGCTGCTCGATCGCGTGGCGCCGCGCATTCGCGGCGTCGTGACGGGCGGCGCGAACGGCCTGTCCGCCGCGCTGATGGACCGGTTCGACGCGCTCGAGATCGTCGCGATCAACGGCATCGGCACCGATGCGGTCGATCTCGAGCGCGCCCGGGCGCGCGGCATCCACGTGACCACGACCCCCGACGTGCTGACCGACGACGTCGCCGACATGGCGTTGGGGCTGATCCTGATGACCCTGCGCGACCTCGGCGCCGGCGAGCGGATCGTGCGCGCCGGCCGCTGGGGCAAGGCGGCCCAGCCGCTCGCGACGCAGGTCACGGGCAAGCGGCTCGGCATCGTCGGACTCGGACGCGTCGGACGCGCGATCGCGCAACGCGCGCAGGCGTTCCGGATGCCCGTCAGCTACTTCGGCCCGCGCGAGCAGCGCGACAGTGGCTATCGCTTCGTACCCGACCTCGCCGCGCTCGCGCGCGACAGCGACGTGCTCGTGATCGCGGCCTCGGCCGATCACGGCAACGTGCTGGTGACGGCCGACGTGCTCGCGGCACTCGGCCCCCAAGGATTCCTGATCAACGTCGCGCGCGGCAAGCTGGTCGACGAAGCCGCGCTCGTGCGCGCGCTGGCCGACGGCACGATCGCCGGCGCCGGTCTCGACGTGTTCGCGAACGAACCGCACGTGCCGGCCGCGCTGCTCGAACTCGATCGCGTCGTCGTGCAGCCGCACCGTGCGAGCGCCACGCATGAAACGCGGGAGGAAATGGGCCGCATCGTGCTCGCCAACCTCGCCGCGTGCTTCGCGGGCCAGCGCCCGCCGACCAGCGTCACGCGCTGAGCGCGGCACGTCCCTTCCCGTTACAACACCGATGCCTTCGCACGACGAAGGCCAGGAGACATGCATGTCCAATCGATCCAGCGGCGCTGCGCTCGCCGCATCGCCCGCCGCGTCGCGCACGATCGGCCGCGTCCGTTATGCGGTCCTCGCGCTGATTTTCGCGGTCACCGTCGTCAACTATGCGGACCGCGCGACGATGTCGATCGCCGGCACCGGCGTCGCGCACGACCTCGGACTCACGCCCGTGCAGCTCGGCGTCGTCTTTTCGGCGTTCGCGTGGGCCTATGCGATCGGCCAGATTCCGGGCGGCTGGCTGCTCGACCGCTTCGGCGCGCGGCGCGTGTACGGCCTGAGCCTGTTGCTGTGGTCGGTATTCACGATGTTGCAGGGCACGGTCGGCGGGTTCGCGTTGCAGGGCGCGGCCGCGACGCTCGCGCTGTTCGTGATGCGCTTCATGCTCGGTCTCGTCGAATCGCCGGCGTTTCCGGCCAATTCGCGGATCGTCGCCTGCTGGTTCCCCACCGCCGAACGCGGCACCGCGTCGGCGCTGTTCAATTCCGCGCAATACATGGCCGTCGTGCTGTTCACGCCGGCGATGGCGTGGCTCACGCATGCGCTCGGCTGGGAACACGTATTCCTGTGGATGGGGCTACTCGGCATCGCGCTCGCCGCGCTGTGGTTCGCGTGGTATCGCGAGCCGCACGGCCACCCGCGCGTGACCGACGCGGAGCGCGACTACCTGCGCGCCCATGGCGCGCTCGTCGATCTCGAGGCGAACCGCGTGCGCGAGCGACCGCGCGTGTCGTGGCACGACGTGTCGCAACTGTTCCGCCACCGGAACCTGTGGGCGATCTACATCGGCCAGTACTGCATCACGGCGCTCACCTACTTCTTCATCACGTGGTTCCCGATCTACCTGATCAAGGGGCGCGGGATGACGATCATGGAAGCCGGCTGGGTCGCCGCGCTGCCGGCGATCTGCGGCTTCACGGGCGGCGTGCTCGGCGGCGTGCTGTCGGACTGGCTGATCCGGCGCGGCATGCATCCGTCGCGGGCGCGCAAGACGCCGTTCGTCGCGGGGATGGCGATGGCGACGCTGCTCGTGCTCGCGAACGGCGCATCGTCAAACGCGATCGTGATCACGCTGATGACGATCGCGTTCTTCGGCAAGGGGCTTGCGGCGGTCGGCTGGGCCGTGCTCGCCGACACGGCGCCGGAAGGCATGGTCGGGCTGAGCGGCGGCGTGTTCAACGGCCTCGGCAACATCGCGGGAATCGTCACGCCGCTCGTGATCGGCTACTTCGTCGCGAGCACGGGTTCGTTCGCCGGTGCGTTGTGGTTCGTCGCCGCGCACGGGCTGATCGGCATTGCGGCGTACGTGTGGCTCGCGGGCCGCTTCGAGCGCATCCGCATCGCGCCGGCCGCATGAGCGCCGCGGCGGCACGCAGGCGCCGTCACGCGCGCTGGCGGCTGCTCGGCACGTGCTCGGTCGTCAGCCGGTCGAGTTCGCGCAGATCGTTCTCCAGCGCGGGCGTGAGCGTCGTGCGCAGGTGGTCGAGGAAGGTGCGGATCTTCGCATCGAGATAGCGGCGCGTCGCGTAGACGGCATAGACGCTCACCGTCTGCAGCCGGTAATCGGGCAGCACGCGGATCAGGCGCCCTTCGCGGATATCGTCGAGCACCGTATACAGCGCCACGCATGCGATTCCGCGGCCGGCCCGCACCGCGACGCACAGCGCGTCCGGCACGTTGACCTGGAACGGCGCCGGCTGCAGCTCGTAGACGGCTTCCTCGCCGTCACTGCGCTCGAGCCGCCATTCGCCGGCCGGCGAGGCGGGCGTGTCGAGGCGCAGGCAGACGTGGTTCGGCAGTTCGTCGGGCGTCTGCGGCGTGCCGTGCCGGGCCAGATACTCGCGCGACGCGACGAGTACGCTGCAGCTCGTGCCGCAGGTCTGCGCGACATAGCCCGAATCGGGCAACTGCGACGCGGTCACGATCGACACGTCATACCCCTCTTCGACCAGGTTCGGCATCCGCTGCGCCAGCGTCAGCTCGACCGACACGTCGGGGTTGTCCTCCTGGTAACGCACGATCGACGACACGACATGACTCTGCCCGAGCCCCGTCATCGCATGGATGCGCATCTTGCCGCTCGGCCGCAGCAGCGCGTTGCGCGCCTCCGCGTTCGCGTAGTCGAGTTCCGCGAGGATCGATTTCGCGCGCTCGAAATAGCGCTCGCCGCTTTCGGTCAGGCCGAGGTGGCGGGTCGTGCGATGCAGCAGGCGCGTCTGTACGTGGGCTTCGAGGTTCGAGACCGCGCGCGACACCTGCGCGGTGGTCGCGTCGATTTCCTTCGCGACGGCGGTAAAACTGCCGGCTTCGACGACGCGCACGAACAGGCGCATGTTTTCGAGCATGTCCATTGAATTGGCTTGGGGAGAGTCAGTGGGGAGGCGTCGGCGGCGCTCGCGTCAGAGGCGCAACGGAACACGGCCGCGAACCACGTCGAATCGATCACCGGGCCGGGGGGAAGGCAGGAGAGCGGGCATCGCGGACGGGGTTCTGGCATGACGGGGGAATTCAGTGCGCCGAATTGTACGCCGCTGCAGACAAATTTGCGCGGTTACGCATGCGCAAGCTCTCATGGGATGAAAGGAATTTGCAAGGCTTGCGCGTCGCGCGCGTGCAACGGCATGATGCGGCGCGGCAATTTGTATCACAACACGATATAATTCGACGCTCGTCGCCGCGCCCCCCCGCGTTGTCGATTTTTACCGCTTACCGTCCATGTCGTCAGGCTCCTCCCCGTCGCGCCGCACGTTGCGGCAATGGCTGCACAGCTTCATACCCCATCCGATGACCCTCGGCTGGCGCGAGCGCCTGCGCTCGTGCGCCGGTGCGCTCGTGGGCATCGCGACGGTCGGCGTCACGATGCGGCTGCTGCCCGGCGTGCCGGGCCTCGTGCCGCTGCTCGTCGCGCCGATGGGGGCATCGGCCGTGCTGCTGTTCGCGGTGTCGGCAAGCCCGCTCGCGCAGCCCTGGTCGATCATCGGCGGCAATCTCGTCGCGGCGACGGTCGGCGTCGCGTGCGCGCAATGGATCGTCGATCCGATCACGGCCGCCGCGGTCGCGATCGCCTGCGCGATCGGCGGCATGTTCGCGCTGCGCTGCGTGCACCCGCCGTCGGGCGCCGTCGCGCTCACGGCCGTGGTCGGCGGCCCGGCGATTCATGCGCTCGGCTTCGGCTTCGTCCTGCAGCCGATCGCGCTGCAATCGGCGATCCTGCTGTCGGCCGCGCTCGTCTATCACACGCTGACCGGGCACCGCTACCCGCACGGCGGCGTGCGGCCCGAAGCGAAACCGCAGGCCGGCGCCGCCGCACCGGCGCGCGGCGGCTTCACGCGCGGCGACCTCGATGCAGTGCTGAAGCGTCGCAGCGAATGGCTCGACGTCGATCCGGACGATCTCGAAACGCTGCTGCGCGAAACCGAAATGCAGGCTTATACGCGCACGTTCGGCCAGTTGAAGTGCGCCGACCTGATGACGAAACATGCGATCGAGGTCGCGCCGTCGACGTCGGTCGCGGCCGCGCTCACGCTGCTCGACCGCCATCGCGTGAAGGCGCTGCCCGTGGTCGACGGCGAAGGCCGCCTCATCGGCATCGTCACGCGCGCCGACCTCACGCGCCCGCCGCGCCGTCCGGCCCCGCTGTGGCAGCGCCTGTCCGCACGGTTGCCGCAATCGTTCGGCGGCCGGCCCGCGAGCGTCGCGTCCGTGATGACGCGCGACGTCGCGTCGGTGCCGGAAACGCTGCCGATCACGGCGCTCGTGCCGCTGTTCACGCATTCGGGCCACCACCATATTCCGGTCGTCGATGCGTCGGACCGGCTCGTCGGCATCATCACGCAGACGGATCTCGTCACGGGCCTTTATCAGCAGACCCAAATGCTCGAGGCCGCGTAGCGCGCATCACGCCCCGTACCCGCCCGCGCAACGCGGAATGCAGCCATTCCGCACGATTGCGTCCATTTATGTCATGTTGTGATATATTAATCGCCACCGTAACCGACTGCCCGACCTCGATGACCGATACCCGACGCGCGCTGGCGAAAAGCGATTTTCAGCAACTGTCCGAGTTCCGCTACCAGATGCGCCGCTTCGAGCGCTTCTCCGAACGCGCCGCGCAAAGCGAAGGCGTGACGCCGCTGCAATACCTGCTGCTGCTGCACATCAAGGGCTATCCGCATCGCGAATGGGCGACCATCGGCGAGCTCGCGGAACGCCTGCAGGCGCAGCACCACGGCGTCGTGGCGCTGGTGACGCGCTGCGAAGCGCTCGGGCTCGTGAAGCGCAAGCCGAGCGAAGCCGACCGCCGCCAGGTCGAAGTCCACCTCGAACCGGCCGGCGAAACGCTGCTCGCCCGTCTCGCAGCCATGCATCGCGCCGAGCTGAAGTCGCTCAAGGGCGCGTTCCAGGTTCCCCAGATCGATTCCTGACCCTTGCCCTTGCCACTCTCACTCCCACTCCGATGAACGCCCCACACAAACGCGATTTCTCGACCAACGCACGCCTGCCCAGGATCGCGTTGCTGGCCGCCGGGATCGGCCTGCTCAGCACGCTTGCCGCGTTCGTGCTGTTGAGCCTGATCCGCCTGTTCACGAACCTGTTCTTCTTCCGGCAGTTCTCGTTCGCCGAGCATTCGCCCGCGACCAACACGCTGGGCGCATGGGTGATCGCGGTCCCGGTGATCGGCGGGCTGATCGTCGGCTTGATGGCGCGTTTCGGCTCGGAGAAGATCCGCGGCCACGGCATTCCGGAAGCGATCGAGGCGATCCTGTTCGGCAAGAGCCGCATGTCGCCGAAGGTCGCGATCCTCAAGCCGCTGTCGTCCGGCGTCGTGATCGGGAGCGGCGGCCCGTTCGGCGCCGAAGGCCCGATCATCATGACGGGCGGCGCGCTCGGCTCGCTGATCGCGCAATGCGTGCACGTGACCGCCGCCGAACGCAAGACGCTGCTCGTCGCCGGTGCGGCCGCGGGCATGACGGCCGTGTTCGGCACGCCGGTGGCCGCCGTGCTGCTCGCGGTCGAGCTGCTGCTGTTCGAATGGCGTCCGCGCAGTTTCCTGCCGGTCGCGCTCGCGTGCGCGGTGGCAGGCTTCGCACGCACGGTGTTCTTCGGCGTCGATCCGCTGTTTCCGCTGACGACCGCCGCGCCGACGCCCGTCGCGCTGCTGTCGTGCATCGTCGCGGGCCTGCTGTCCGGCATGCTCGCGTGCGGCCTGTCGGCGGCGCTCTACCGCGTCGAAGACACCTTCGCGAAACTGCCCGTGCACTGGATGTGGTGGCCGGCGCTCGGCGCGATCGTGATCGGCATCGGCGGCTGGCTCGAACCGCGCGCGCTCGGGGTCGGCTACGACGTGATCGGCGACCTGCTGCACCAGCACATCGCGCTGAAGATCGCGCTCGCCCTGCTGATCGTGAAGGCCGTGATGTGGGTGATCGCGCTTGGCTCCGGCACCTCGGGCGGGGTGCTCGCCCCGTTGCTGATGCTCGGCGCCGGCCTCGGCACCGTGCTGTCGCCGGTGCTGCCGGGCGGCGATCCGGCGCTGTGGCCGCTCGTGTGCATGGCCGCCACGCTCGGCGCGACGCTCGGCGCCCCGCTCACCGCGATCGTGTTCGCGTTCGGCCTCACGCACGACGCCAATGCGCTGCTGCCGCTGCTCGCCGCGACGCTCGTCGCGCACGGCTTCGCGACCGTCGTGATGAAGCGCTCGATCATGACGGAAAAGATCGCGCGCCGCGGCTATCACATCTATCGCGAATACGGCGTCGATCCGCTCGAGCGGCACGACATCGGCGAAGTGATGACGTCGGCCGATCGGCTCGTCGCGATCGACGGCGCGGCGACGCTCGATACCGTCGAGACGCAATACTTCGGCGCGACGCAGACGCACCGCGCATACCCTGTCGTGCAGAACGGCCGCCTGCTCGGCCTGGTCGACCGTGCAACGCTCGATGCACAGCGCGCGCGGGCCGGCGCCGACACACCGATCTCGGCCGCGTTCGCCGACCGCGCGCCGGCCGTCGCGCTGGCGCACGAACCCTGCCGTGTCGTCGCGTCGCGCCTCGCGATGCTCGGCCTCGAACGCCTGCCGGTGGTCGCCGACGAGCAATCGCTGCGCATCACCGGCATCGTGTCGCGCAGCGACCTGATCAAGCCGGCGCTCCAGCACTTCGACGACGAACACAAACGCGAGCGCTTCCGTCCGGTCGTCCCGGTCAACCTGCGCGACTTCAGTTCGCGCAAGGCCGGCTGACACGGCCCGCATGCGCGGCACCCGCCGCGCATCGCTTCCCCACCTCTCCTCGCTGCACGATGCCGCGCGCCCGTCGCGCGCTGCATCGCCTCCCGCCGCTGTCCTTCGTTTAAAGTTGGTTAACAATTCGCCAGACGAAAGTTTGTCATCATGGTGCTCATGCGACGGGGCCATTCATTAGCCATTCCACTTCGCCATCAGATAAAGAGTCGCGGCACGGCATGCACGCACATGCCGCCCGCCGCGACCATCCACTCACCACACCACGACCGGGCAGCGCACCGACCGCGCGCCGCATGACGTCGAGCCGTACATGACGCATGCCGCGCCGCAGCAACATGCGCAGCATCCGAGCCGCCGTTTGGCAAGCGCGTTAACAACTTGTTTCGGAATCACCGGAACCGTGCCTGCCCGATGCGATCTCACTTGCACGCAGCACTGCTGCGCATCCCACTCAATCAATCACGACTCGAGGGAGATAACGTGAACGTGAAATACTTACCGCTCATCGCATTGACCGTGGCAATTTCTGCTCATGCCGCTGAACCTGCCGTGCAGAACGTGGGACAAAGCCAGAAAGACGCGCCCGATGTCTCGGCGTGCATCGCCAAGACCTGGGCCGACAAGTCGCAACAACAGGTGATCTCGCAGAACGTGCTGGCCAACGGCCTCGCGACCGACGTGTACGCGCCGGGCCAGCAGCCGCCGAACGGCGCCGCCGCGATGGTTCGTCCGTCGTGGAAGCCCGGTGCGAAGACCTGGGTCGGCGTGCGCGGCGATGCAGCGTCCGCCGGCGACATCAACGCCTGCCTGTAACGATGTAACGAGAACAGGCGCTTCGGATGGCCTTGCGCCATCCGCTTGCGACGAGCCCCGCTTCGGCGGGGCTTTTTCTTTACCGCGCGCGCAGGGCGCGGGTCTTACAGGTAGCTGCAGACGTAATCGAGCGTTTCGAGCACTTCGATGTCGAAACGGCTCTTGCCCGGCACCGAGAACGATTCGCCGGCGCCGTAGGTCTGCCATTCGCTGCTGCCGTCGAGCTTCACGCGGCACTTGCCGGCCTGCACTTCCATCAATTCGGGCGCATCCGTGCCGAAGTTGAGCGCGCACGGCAGGATCACGCCGAGCGTCTTGCGCGTGCCGTCCGGGAAGAGCACGGTATGCGACACGCACTTGCCGTCGAAATAGACGTTCGCGCGCTTGACGACCGATACGTTGTCGAATTGGGTTGCACTGGTCATGTGATGCCTCTGATTGCTGGATGCTTGATGGCGATGGAGTAGGAGGCCGGCCGGAGCGGCGGGCCGGTCGCTATGATACCGGCTTGCGCGACGCACACCGCAATGGCACGCGGCCGGCGCATGCCCGGCACGCAATCATCAGGATCACTACGCGATCCGCACAGGGCATGTGTTCATCGCAGCCCCTTGCGTCGCGCGGAATCGCGCAGGCAATCGAGCAGCATCGCTGCGGCCGGCGTCAGCGGGCTGTCGCGGCGCGTAACGACCTGCACCGATACGGCCGGCAAGCGCTCGCGAATCGGCAGCACCGCGAGCTGATCGCGCGCCCACTCGCCTTGCAGCAATTGCTCGGGCATCGATGCGATCAGGTCACAACCGGTCATCAGGCTGTGCGCGAGACCGAAGCTCGGGCATTCGACGACACGCGCGGGCACCGGCAACCCGTACGCGACGAACGAGTTGAACAGCACCTGCGTGGAGCTTTCCGGCGACGGATTCATCAGCCAGTCGGCCTCGACGAGATCGGCGAGCGATGTGGCCGACGCGAGCGGATGCCCTTTGCGCGCGACGATCAGCGAGCGGCTCGCGTAGAGCTCCGCATGATCGAACTCGGCGGCCAGCAGTTCGGGCACGACGACGGCCACCGCGAAATCGAGCGAACCGTCGTGCAGACGCGGCAGCGCGACGCCCGGAAACCCTTCGACCAGATTGACGCGTGCCACCGGAAAGCGGCGCCGGAATGCGCGGAATGCGTCGGGCAGGATCGTCACCGCCGCCGCGGGCGTGATCGCCGCCGCGACGGAACCCGTCATTGCGCCCTGCGCCTGCTCGATGTCGTCGCGGGCGCGCTGCATTTCGGCGACGATCAGCCGCGCGCGCACCTGCAGTTGCTGGCCGAACGCAGTGAGCTGCACGCCGCGCGCGGTACGCACGACGAGCGATACGCCGAGCGCGATCTCCAGCTCCTTGACCGCCTTCGTCAGCGCGGCCGGCGACACGTTCAGGCGCCGCGCGGCCGCGCGAATGCTGCCTTCCTCCGCGGCGGTGACGAACGCTTTCAGCTGATGGTATTTCATGGGGCAATGCGTGATTCGTGGAAACCCTGTGCGCGGCGCGACGCAGTGGCTCAGGGTATTCCCGAGCGGCAACCGACGGTGTGCACCAAAGCAATTTAGCAGCTTCTGGTACCCAAAAGAAATTTATATGCTTGGTCGTCATATGCGCGTCAAACGCTCCCCCCGCCCCACAGGAGACACCATGCTGCAAGCCGTGAACCCCGTCATCCCCGGCATCGCCGCGATCGCCCCCGAGCTCGTCGAGGTGCGCCGCCGCATCCACGCCCATCCCGAACTCGCATTCGAAGAAACGCTCACGAGCGACCTCGTCGCCGAGCTGCTCACCGGCTGGGGCTACGACGTGCATCGCGGCATCGGCAAGACGGGCGTGGTCGGCGTGCTGCGCGAAGGGCAAGGCACGCGCACGGTCGGGCTGCGCGCCGACATGGACGCGCTGCCGCTCGCGGAAACCACCGGCCTGCCGTACGCGAGCCGCCACGCGAACAAGATGCACGCATGCGGCCACGACGGCCACACCGCGATGCTGCTGTGCGCGGCGCGCCATCTCGCGGCGACGCGTCAGTTCTCCGGCACGCTGAACCTGATCTTCCAGCCGGCCGAGGAAAATTTCGGCGGCGCGAAGGCGATGATGGACGACGGCCTGTTCGACCGTTTCCCGTGCGACGCGATCTTCGCAATCCACAACATGCCGGGCCGCGCGGCCGGCGACATGGCGTTCCGCACCGGCGCCGCGATGGCGTCGGCCGACCGCGTGACGATCACGCTGCGCGGCGTCGGCGGTCACGGCGCGATGCCGCATTTCGCGCGCGATCCGATGTCCGCCGCGGGCAGCATCATGGTCGCGCTGCAGACGATCGTCGCGCGCGAGGTCGACGCGCAGCATGCGGCGGTGATCACGGTCGGCAGCGTGCAGGCTGGCGAAACCTTCAACATCATTCCCGAAACCGTCGTGATGAAACTGTCGGTGCGCGCGCTGAACGCCGACGTGCGCGCGCTGCTCGCGCGTCGCATCGAAGCGCTCGCGAAAGGCCAGGCGGAAAGTTTCGGCGTCACCGCGGAAGTCGACTACGACTACGGCTACCCGGTGCTCGTCAATCACGCGGAACCGACCGCGTTCGCGGCCGACATCGCGCAGCAGATGCTCGGCGCCGAACGCGTCGAAACCGACGCCGCGCCACTGATGGGCAGCGAGGATTTCGCGTTCATGCTCGAAGCGCGCCCCGGCTGCTACGCGTTCATCGGCAACGGGACCGGCAGCAAGGGCGGCTGCATGGTGCACAACCCCGGCTATGACTTCAACGACGACATCCTCGCGATCGGCGCGAGCTACTGGGTCCGCGTCGCCGAAGCCTGGCTCGCGGCCTGACGGCCCTTCACCACGCAGTTTCGCGCTCAACCCGGGGGAACCCCATGGAAACGTCCGCTCTTCCGTTCGCCGGCACGCCGGTCGATGCCCGCGCCGCCGCGAAGAAGCGCCGGCTGATCGCGGCCGCGGCCGTCGGCAACGCGCTCGAGTTCTACGACTTCACGGTCTACAGCTTCTTCGCGCTCCTGATCGGCAAGCTGTTCTTTCCCGTGCATTCGTCGTTCGGGCAGTTGATGCTCGCGGTCGCGAGCTTCGGGGTCGGCTTCGTCACGCGTCCGCTCGGCGGGCTCGTGATCGGGATGTATGCGGACCGCGCCGGCCGCAAGAAGGCGATGATCCTCACGCTGCTGCTGATGGCGCTCGGCACTGCGACGATCGCGGTCGCGCCGACCTTCGCGCAGATCGGCATCGCCGCGCCGCTGCTGCTCGTGCTCGCACGGCTGCTGCAGGGGTTCGCGTCGGGCGGCGAAGTCGGCGCATCGACGACGCTGCTGCTCGAACAGGCGCCGCAGCATCGTCGCGGCTTCTATGCGTCGTTCCAGTTCTCGAGCCAGGGGCTCGCCGCGCTCGCGGGCGCGCTCACCGGCGTGGCGCTGACGTCGACGCTGAGTGCCGCGCAACTCGAAAACTGGGGCTGGCGCGTGCCGTTCATCATCGGCACGCTGTTCGTGCCGCTCGGCTACTGGCTGCGCCGCACCGTCGAGGAAGTGCCTGCGGCGGTGCCCGCGCCCGCCGCCGCGCACGACGAGCCGGTCGCATCGCTGCCGCTCGCCGACGTGCTGCGCCATCACGGCAAGGCCGTGTTCGCGGGCCTCGGCGTGACGATCGGCGGCACGTCGATCCATTACATCATCGTGTTCTACATGGCGATCTACGGCGTGCAGGTGCTGCACCTGCCGACCTGGCTGTCGATGACGGCCGGCTGCGTCGCCGGGGCGATCCTGATGCTCGTGACGCCGATCGGCGGCCACCTGTCCGACGTGTTCGGGCGCAACCGGATCGTCTGGTGGACGCGCATCGTGCTGATGGCCGCGATCTATCCGGCGTTCATCGCGCTGAACCGCTGGCCGGGCGCCGTGTCGCTGCTGTCGATCATCGCCGCGCTGTCGATCGTGCATTCGATCAACATCGGTGCGACCGGCGCGATGCTTGGCGAGTTGTTTCCGCGGGCCGTGCGTGCGACCGGCGGTGCGCTCGTGTATAGCGTCGGCGTCGCGATCTTCGGCGGCTTCGCGCAGTTCTTCGTCACGTGGTTGATCGCGGCAACCGGGAATCCGAATGCGCCGGCATGGTATGCGATCGGCTGTGGTGCGATGACGTTGCTCGCGATTCGCTGCATGGAGGAAAAGGCGGGGAAGGCGCTGGACTGAGTAGCAGACGATGCGCGGCTCGTGAAGCGTGATTGACGTCACGCGCCCGCATCGGGGG
>NZ_BBSK01000085.1:0-58364 GCF_001319805.1 Burkholderia sp. E168m22 | reverse complement strand
GCATCGGGCATCATCAATCAATGCACAACGCGACGATCACCCTTTCGACGACCACGCGCACGACCGCCTTCGGCGGGCCCGTGCGGCGAGTGCGCGCAAGATCGTAGCGTCACCGATTCCCACAGGCCCCGCCGGTTCCGGACGGGGTCTCGTCGTTTCTCCGTCTGCATCGGCCACTCAGGAGAAACGCAATGTCCGAAGCCCCTTCCCCGAAACGCGCGCTGCTCGTGATCGACATGCAGGTCGGGCTGTTTCATGGTCCCGATCGTCCGCATGACGGTGAACGCCTGCTGGCCAATATCAACCGGCTGATTCACCGAGCGCATGACAGCGGTACACCCGTGTTCGCCGTGCGTCACACCGGCCCGGCCGGCTCGCCGATCGCGCCCGACGCGCCGCTGGCCGCGCTGCTGCCGGAGCTTGCGATCGATACCGCTCGCGACATCGTGTTCGACAAGACGCGGCCGAACTGCTTCGCGGGCACGCGACTCGCCGAGTGGCTGCATGCGGCTGGGATCGGCGAGATCGTGATTGCGGGGATGAAGACGCAGTACTGCGTCGATACGACGTGCCGTGCGGCCGGCGATCTCGGCTTTCGCGCGGTGCTCGTGGCCGATGCGCATACCTGCATGGATACACCCGCGCTACCGGCCGAGCGGATTGTCGCGCACCATAATGCGACGCTTGCAGGCCCGTTTGCGACGCTGACAACGACCGAGGCGTGCGTGTTCTGACGCACCGCGCGCCGATCGGACTGCAGTACGCGAGCGCCCGCGTTGCAAGAGCGTCAGCAGGTGCCGTCAATTGACGGCGCGCCGATCACTCGATGCGTCATACCGACGTTCGAGGACAGAACTGGTCTCGAAGCGGCAGAAGAGCCATGTTGAGGCCATATCGCGTCACGTCACTGACAGCGCCGATACGGCACACGCCGTAAACGCAAAAAGGCACGGACTTCACCGCCCGTGCCTTTTTCACCTGAGCAAACCGCCCGCGCTCAGAACGTATGCATCATCCCCACATACGCGCCCGTCTGCGACTCGCCTGTCATCGGGCTCGTCCCCGACGTCGCATCCCGCGGCGTCGCGAGCAGCGAGAAGTTCGAATTCCCGCCGTTGCGCACATACGCAACCGTCCCATACAGGAACGTACGTTTCGACAGATTGTACGTGGTACCGAGCACGTACATCATCGCGTGCCCCGACGGATCGTGCGACGCATCGCCGCCGCCGTCGCCGACCTTCACGTAATACCCGCCCCCCGTCACCGCCCACTGCGGCGTCGCCGAGTAGGTTGCGCCGAGCCAGTAGTGATCGGCACGATCGGCAACACCAGCCGGACTATCCGGCGCCTGGTAGTGCGTATACGCCCCCTGGATCTTGAACTTCGACACCTTCACGTTCGCACCGACGAAGTACTCGCGCGACGCCGTGAAGACGTTGCTGAACTTGCCGTTGTTGTCGCGCAGCTCGTCGTAGATGCCGCGCACGTCGAGCACCGGCGAGTGGTACGAGATCATGATCCCGTCCGAGCGGCCGAAATCGTCGGGCGCGCCGTAGTTGAAGCCGCGCGACTGGTTGCCGAACGCGTATTGCGCCTGCACGTCGAAGCCGCCGATCACCGGGCTGTGATATTCGATGTTGTTGCTGGTCTGCTGCCAGTTGCGGCCACGCACGAGCGACGCCGACGAAAACGCCTGCTGGACGAACGGATCGAATTCCCACACGCCGTCGCTGTCGATGAACAGGTTGCGGCCGGCCTGCAATTGGCCCCACGTGTTGCTCTTCAACCCGACGTATGCGCGCCGTGACCACATGCGCCCGCCGCCCGTCTGGCCGTTCATCACCTGGAACGCGGTTTCCAGGTTGAACACCGTCGACAGGCCGCCGCCGAGATCCTCGACGCCCTTCAGCCCGAACATGCTGGTGCCCCAGTCGCCGCTTTCCGCGCTCCAGCGCGTCCCGCTGCCACCGTTCGGCTTCGCGATGTGGTTCAGGTATTCGACGCCGCCGTCGATCCGGCCGTACAGCGTGACGCTCGTCTGTGCAAACGCAGCCGCCGGCGTGGCGGCCGCAATCAGCCATGCGAAGTATTTGAGTCGCAAAATGATGCCCCCTCGAAGTCTCGACCGTCCGACGCGCGCCCCATGCACGCGCCTCGGGTCCGCTTATCCGCGATCGATCGAAAAACGTCCGGGGCCCGCCGCGCAGAGCGCGAGCAAGCCGCCCGAGATCGCGATGTTCTTGTAGAAATGAATCATGTTGTTGATCTGCTCGCCGCCCGTCATCGTCCAGTAGTGGTGGCCGATGATGCCGGTGCCGATCGTATACAGCGCAAGCAGCAGCGCGAGCGCGCGCGTCTGGAAACCGACGAGGATCGCGATCCCGACGAACAGCTCCATCACGACGGAAATCGCCGCCGAGATGATCGGCGCCGGCGCGCCCTCGCTCCCCATGAACGCGATCGTACCGGAGAAGTCGATAATCTTCTTCCAGCCGAACATCACGAACAGGATCACGAGCAGAATGCGGGACAGCAGCAGCAGCACATCGCGCTGGGACGCGAGAAACGGTTGATTCGGTGTCATGGTGTGATCAACGAAAACGATGCGCGCAACTGCACGCACCGGATTGCCTGTGAACCGGGGCGAGCGGCCAACCGCGCCGCCCGCCCCGCTCTGCAACAACCGGCATCGGGGCCCGCCCGATGTGCTGTGCTCCTCCTCTTTTCTGTTGTCGCCCTGCTTCGTCGCGTGCCGCGTCAGCGCAGCTTCGCGACGTCCTGCTCGGTCACCTTCGCGGCCGGATTGCCGAACTGCCCGGTCAGGTAGTTCGTGAGCGCGGCGATCTGCGCATCCGACAGCTCGTGACGGAACGCGGGCATCCCGACGTCCTCGCTGCCGGCCTTGCGCTGCACGCCGTTCAGGATCACCTGCACGAGGTTGGTCGGATTCGGCGCGCCGACCGTCGAGTTGTGGAACAGCGGCGGGTAGTAACCGTCCGGCGTACCCTTGCCCTGCATCTGGTGGCAGGTCGCGCAGTTGCCGAGATACAGGCGCGCCGGATCGATACCCGACGACGCGAGCGCGACGCCGCGCAGCTTCAGGCCATCCTCGGCCGGCTTGCCCCACGACGAGCGCGACTGCTTCGCGTCGCCGCTGGCCACCGCCGGCACCGTACGGATGTACGTCGAGATCGCCCCGATGTCGGCTTCGGTCATCTTCGAGAAGCTGTGCTCGATCGCCTCGGCCATCGGGCCGGCTGCCTGCGCGAGGCCCGGCACGCTGCCGGTGCGCAGATACTGGACGAGCTGCTGCTGCGTCCAGCCGCCGATCCCCGCGTTCGGGTCGGACGTGATGTTGTAGCCGTCCCAGCCCGCGAGCACCGAGCCCGACAGGAAGCTGCCGCCCGTTTCGTCGAGCGACTTCTCCTGCATCGCGATGCCGCGCGGCGTGTGGCACGTGCTGCAGTGCGCGAGGCCCTGCACGAGATACGCGCCGCGGTTCCACTCGGCGCTCTGCGCCGGCTTCGGCTGATAGACGCCGTCCTTCAGGAACAGCCAGTTCCAGATCTTCAGCGGCCAGCGCATGCTGAGCAGCGCGGGGATCTCGTTCTTCGGCGGCGCCTGCTTGACCGGTTCGACGCCGTGCATGAAGTACGCGTACAGCGCCTGCACGTCGTCGTCGTTGATCTTCGCGTACGACACGTACGGCATCGCCGGATACAGGTTGTCGCCGTTCTTCGACACGCCGTGCCGCACCGCACGCTCGAAGTCGTCGAACGTCCAGTTGCCGATGCCCGTATCCGGGTCGGGCGTGATGTTGCTCGTATAGATCTTGCCGAGCATCGGCACCGGCATGCCGAGGCCGCCCGCGAACGGCTTGCCGCCCTTTGCGGTGTGGCAGGCCATGCAGTCGCCCGCGACCGCGAGGTATTCGCCGCGCTTGACCTGCGCGGGATCGGCCGAATCGGCCGCGCGTGCGAGGCCGGGCAGCGCGAGGCAGCCGGCCAGGAGGAAGGTGAGAGTAGATTTCCGCACGGTCAGACTTCCTTCTTCAGCGTGTCCGACATCCGCAGCGCGAGCGCCGCGATCGTCAGCGTCACGTTCACCGTACCGACGGTCGGCATCGTCGAACTGCTCGAGATGAACAGGTTCGGATGGTCGAACGTGCGGCAGTCCTTGTCGACGACCGAGTCGCGTGCGTCCGCGCCCATGATCGTCGCGCCCGTGATGTGGTTGTTCGGCGCGAACTCGTCGTTGAAGACGACGTCGGTGCCGCCGAGCACCTTCGCGGCGGTCGCGTAGACCTCGCGCGTATGCACGGCGCCGCGCTTCACGTAATCGTCGATCGCATACGTGATCTCGGGGCGCGGGATGCCGATCGCGTCGGTGGCCGTCTTGCTCGGCACGATGCGGTTCTCGGGTTGCGGCAGGATCTCGTGGAAGCAGTCGAACTGCACGTAGCGTGCGGAACGGTCGCGGATCTGCGCGTCGAGCTCGTCGTGCTTCATCAGCTTGCCGGCCTTGAAGATCTTCTGCGTCTCCTGGTTGATGCGCGACATGTTCGACAGGTGGATCTTCTTCGCGGCTTCGGTCGCGCGGAACGGGCCGTCGCGGAAACCGATCAGCGACGTCATCTCCTGCGGGCCGCGGCCCGGCCACAGTTTCTCGCTCGCATAGAACGACACGCCGGTGCCCGGATGGTCCATCAGGTTGCGGCCGACCATGTCGGAGCTGTTCGCGACGCCGTTCGGGAAATCGCGGTTCGCGGACATCAGCAGGATCTTCGGCGTCTCGATGCCGTTCGCGGCAATGACGAAATACTTGCCTTCGACGCGATGGTCGGCACCCGTCTTGTCCTTGTAGATCGCGGCGGTGATGCGCTTGTCCGGCCCGGTCTCGAGCTTGTAGACGACCGCGCTGTCGATCAGCTTCGCGCCGGCCTGCTCGGCCTTCTCGACGTGGACGATACCGTTGTACATCGCACCGATCGGGCAGATCGGCATGCAATTGTTGTTTCCGCAACAGGTCGGCCGGCCGTCGTACGGGCGGCTGTTACGCGCGACGGGCTCGGTCACCACGTGGAACTTCGGGTCGTAGCCGTTCAGCGCGCTCTTGATGGTCTGCTCGTTGAACGACAACGGCAGCGGCGGCATCGGGTACGCCTGCTTGCGCGGCGAGTACAGGTCTTCCTCGGGGCCCGGGCCCCACACGCCGAGCTCTTCCTCGGCGCGCTGATAGTAATGCTCGAGGTCGTCGTACTGGATCGGCCAGTCGCGGCCGACGCCGTACACGGTCTTCATCTTGAAGTCGTTCGGGATGAAGCGCCACGCGGACGCGGCCCAGTGCCACGTCGTGCCGCCGACCGCGCGGATGTACTGCGAGTTGAACTTGTGCTCGCCCTTCAGGACCAGGTAGTCGTTCGGCGGGCCGTATTCCGGATGCGGGGCCCACGGGCTCGACGGGTACGGCGCCATGAAATCGGTCTTGTCGGCCTGGTTGCGAAAGCGCTCGACGATTTCCCAGCGCGGCATGCGCGGGCCGGCTTCCAGCAGGATCACGGACTTGCCCGCCATCGCGAGCTGGTGTGCAACGATCGCGCCGGCGACACCCGATCCGACGACGACGATGTCGGCTTTTTGCGTATCGGTATCGGCCATCAGGCTTGCCTCTCGATCGGTTTTTCGGCCCAGAAGCCGGGTTTGTTGGGGCAATACGAAGGGATCACGAGCGTATCGGACACCACGCTGAACATTAATGCTTCTTCGTAGGTAATCACGACGTTGTCGACGATGCCGAGATACCACGCGCCGAGAATCGTCAGTGCGAGCGATTCCTGGTCGGGATTCAGCGAGCCGGATGCGAGCGCACCGGCGAGTTGCGGCAGGCTGTCGGCCGTCTTGAACGAGCCCTTCTGCAAGGCCTGCAGATAGCGCTGACCGGTGATGCGGCTCAGCCCCTTCTTGCCGGTCAATGCTTCGGAAAGCGTCATGAACGTATCGAGCGGCGCGGTGCCGGGATCGTCGGCCAGGGCCCGCAACGCCAGCGAGCCGGTGAGGCCCGCCGCCGTCAGCGCCAGTGCTCCCTGCAGCCATTGACGCCGCGTGATGCCGGTTGCGGCTGCGTCGTTGTCACGACGCGATTGGGGGGTGTTGTCGTTGTGCATGTTTCCTTCTCTCGAACACCGGATTCGGGAAAACCACGCTTGATATTTCTCAAACATTGGCGCGGATCTGCAATGTACGCGCACCAGCCGGATCAAACAATCTTTTTATAGTTCATTTAATGTTCCGCAATCCGGGACAATCGAAATTTCGCTGCATTTTTGTGTCGTCGACGCGACAAATCCGCGGCAGGCACCCCCGTGTCGCGTGCCGACCACACACTGCACCCGCATGTCGCGCTGCGCGCGCGCGACGGTCGGTTAGAATCCCGTGCAATCAAACAGAAAGCTTCCCTCCGAGGGCAATCGAGCGATGAAGCAGCGCGACAAGCACAACAAAGAAACGCATCGAACCAACCACACGACCCGGCTGCTCTGGCGCATCGGCGCCGTCGCAACGCTCGGCGCCGCCGCGGCCCTGTCGCTGCATGCGGGCGCGGCGCGCACGGTGAGCGTGTCGCCGCAAGGCACCGTCACCGAAGTCCGGCAGAGCGTCGTCAAGTTCGACGAACCGATGGTCGCGTTCGGCTCGGCGTCCGCGCCGAATCCGGCGCGCGTGACCTGCAACGATTCGACCGCCGCGCGCGGCCAGGGCCACTGGCTCGACGACAAGACCTGGGTTTACGATTTCGAAAGCGACCTGCCGCCCGGCGTCCGCTGCTCGGTCGCGCTCAACGATACGCTGCGCTCGGTCGCCGGCAATGCGG
Source organism: Burkholderia sp. E168m22 (assembly GCF_001319805.1). Taxonomy (NCBI): domain Bacteria; kingdom Pseudomonadati; phylum Pseudomonadota; class Betaproteobacteria; order Burkholderiales; family Burkholderiaceae; genus Burkholderia; species Burkholderia sp. E168m22. Next base: position 51,494 of record NZ_BBSK01000085.1, on the reverse strand, counting down.
CCAGCGGCCCGCGCCGCTTCACGTTCCAGACGGGCGGCCCGTTCCCGGTGTCGGTCCGCCCCGGCTCGCGCGAGATCGAGGAGCGGCAGGTCTTCGTGATGAAGCTGAACGGCCCGGCCGAGCCGCGCTCGGCACTCGCCAACATCTGGTGCGAAGCGGCCGGCATCGGCAACCGCATTCCGGTCACGGCGGCCGACGACGACACGCGCAACGCCCTGCTCGATCATTTCGGGCTGAAGAAAGAAGCGGCGCGCGTGCTGACGCTGTCGTGCTCGCAGGCGCTGCCGGCAAGCGCGAAGATGCAGCTCGTCTACGGCAAGGGCGTCGCGAGCCCGAGCGGCATCGCGAACGACACCGAGCGGCGCTTCGATTTCACCGTGCGCGCACCGTTCGCGGCAAGCTTCTCGTGCGAACGCGAGAACGCGAAGGCGCCCTGCACGCCGCTGCGCCCGCTCACGCTGTCGTTCAACGCACCAGTCTCGCGCAAGCAGGCCGAAGCGATCAAGCTGCGCGGCCCCGACGGTTCGCTGTCGCCCACCTTCGCCGCCGACGATCACAGCGAGGAAGTGACGACCGTCACGTTCAACCCGCCGCTGCCCGCACAGGCCGCGCTGACCGTCGAGCTGCCGTCGGGCCTGCACGACGTGACCGACCGACCGCTGTCCAACGCCGACCTGTTCCCGCTCGCGACGCGCACCGCACCGATGCCGCCGCTCGCGAAATTCGCGTCGGGCACCTTCGGGATCGTCGAGCGCTTCGCCGAACCCGGTACGCCCGCGCTGGTGCCCGTCACGCTGCGCAATGTCGAGGCCGACCTGCATATCGCCGGCCTCAATGCGGGCGGTGCGCAATTCGCGAACCTGAAGGTCGAGAACGACACCGCGATCCGCCAGTGGATGCGCACCGTCGACCGCTTCGACAACTGGTCGATGACGGCCGGCTCGATCGACGACCAGATTCCCGGGCTGCTGCAACGCAAGGGGCAGCACCCCGTCTACGTGCCGCTCGAGGCCGGCGAAAAACAGCCGGCGCCGAAGAACCGCCGCATCGACGTGCGCTCGCTGTCGCTGCTCGCGGGCGAGCCCGGCGCGCAGGTGCTGACGCTGCCGAAGGCCGATCCGAAGGCGCTGCGTCCGTTCGAAGTGGTCGGCGTGCCGATCGACAAGCCCGGCTTCTACGTGCTCGAACTCGCGTCGCCCGCGCTCGGCCGCTCGCTGCTCGCGAAGCCGTCGAGCATGTACGTGCGCACCACCGTGCTGGTCACGAACCTCGGCGTGCACCTGAAACAGGGGCGCGAGAACAACCTCGTGTGGGTCACGACGCTCGACAAGGGCAAGCCGGTGCCGAATGCGCAGATCCGCGTATCGGACTGCAACGGCGACGAAATCGCGGCCGGCAAGACCGACGCGCAGGGCCTGCTGAAGATCGACGGGCCGTTCGAGCCGAAGCGCGAATGCAGCTCGTCGGGACAGCGCTTTAACGACTACTTCGTGTCGGCCCGCGTGGACGATCCAAAGACGGGCCCCGACATGGCGTTCGTCAGCTCGGGCTGGAACCGCGGGATCGAATCGTGGCGCTTCAACGTGCCGACCGACACCGACAGCGCGCCGACCGTGCGCGCACATACGGTATTCGACCGCACGCTGCTGCGCGCCGGCGAAACCGTGTCGATGAAGCATTTCATCCGCACCGAGACGCTGCAGAGTCTCGCGTTCCCGTCGCAATACCCGACGCGCGTCGCGATCCGCCATCTCGGCACGGGCCAGACCTACAAGCTGCCGCTCACGTGGGCGGCCGACCACAGCGCGGATTCGCAGTTCACGCTGCCGGCCGCCGCGAAGCTCGGCGAATACAGCGTCGAGCTCGAAGGCGGCCCGGACGATGCGCCGACCGCCACGTACTACAGCGGCAGCTTCCGCGTCGAGGCGTTCCGCCTGCCGGTGCTGAAAGGCTCGATCGGCGCGCGCGACGCGCAGAAGAGCCCGCTCGTCGCCGCGAAGGAAGCGCCGCTCGCGGTGCAGATCGACTACGTGTCGGGCGGCGGCGCATCGAACCTGCCGGTGCAGGTATCGGCGCTGATGAAATGGGCGTCGCCGCCGTTCGCGGACCGTTTCGAGGATTTCAGCTTCACGCCGTATCGCCCCGACACGAGCGACGGCAACGCCGACGACGATGCGCAGGACGGCGACAACGCGTCGTCGTCGGCGTCGAGCAACGATCCCGACGCGACCAAGCTGATCGCCGACAAGCTGCCGCTGACGCTCGACCGCAACGGCGCGGGCTCGGTCACGCTCAAGGGCCTGCCGGACGTCGACGCGCCGAAGCGCATTGCGCTGGAGGCGACGTTCGCCGACCCGAACGGCGAAGTGCAGACGATTCGCGGCGACACGATCCTGTGGCCGGCCGCGGTGGTGGCCGGCATCAAGGCCGGCCGCTGGGTGTCGGTCGGCCAGCGCGTGCCGGTGCAGGCGCTGGCGGTCGACCTGCAGGGCAAGCCGCGCGCGTCGGTGCCGATCGAGATCAAGGGCGTCGCGCGCATCACGACGTCGTCGCGCAAGCGGATGGTCGGCGGCTTCTATGCGTACGACAACAAGAGCGACACGCGCGACCTCGGCGTGCTGTGCTCGGGCAAGACCGACGACAAGGGCCGCATGGCCTGCGACGCGACGCTCGAGCAGGCCGGCAACGTGCAGCTGATCGCGGTCGCGAAGGACGGCGACGGCCGCACGTCGAATGCGTCGACGTCGGTATGGGTCACGCGCGAGGACGAACTCTGGTTCGGCGGCGACAACACCGACCGGATCGACGTGATCCCCGAGAAAACGTCGTACGAACCGGGCGAAACGGCCCGCTTCCAGGTGCGCATGCCGTTCCGCTACGCGACCGCGCTGGTGGCGGTCGAGCGCGGCGGCGTGATGGAAACGCACATCGTCGAACTGAACGGCAAGAACCCGACCGTCGACCTGAAGGTCGGCGAATCGTGGGGGCCGAACGTCTACGTATCGGTGCTCGCGCTGCGCGGCCGGATTCGCGAGGTGCCGTGGTACTCGTTCTTCACGTGGGGCTGGAAGGCGCCGGTCGAATGGGCGCGCGCGTTCTGGCGCGAAGGCCGCCACTATGAAGCGCCGACCGCGTTCGTCGACCTGTCGAAGCCCGCGTTCCGCTATGGCCTCGGCGAGATCAAGGTCGGCACGGGCGTTCACCGCCTCGGCGTGACCGTGACGACCGACGCGACCCGCTACACGGTACGCGGCAAGGCGCAGGCGCACGTGAAGGTCACGCTGCCGAACGGCCAGCCGGCGCCGGCCGGCACGCAGATCGCCCTCGCGGCCGTCGACGAGGCGCTGCTCGAACTGATGCCGAACAACAGCTGGGACCTGCTCGACGCGATGCTGCGCCGGCGCGCGTACGGCGTCGAAACGGCCACCGCGCAGATGGAAATCATCGGCCGCCGCCACTTCGGCCGCAAGGCCGTGCCGGCGGGCGGCGGAGGCGGCAGCGCGCCGACCCGGGAGCTGTTCGACACGCTGCTGCTGTGGAACCCGCGCGTGACGCTCGATGCGAACGGCAGCGCAACCGTCGAGGTGCCGCTGAACGATGCGCTCACGCGCTTCCGGATCGTCGCGATCGCGGCGGTCGGCCCCGACCGCTTCGGCACGGGCAGCACGTCGATCCGCAGCACGCAGGATCTGCAACTGATCTCCGGCCTGCCGCCGCTCGTGCGCGAAGGCGACGCGTTCCGTGCGCAGGTCACGCTGCGCAACACGACCGACCGCGCGATGCAGGTCGTCGTGACGCCGCGCGTGACGGGCCTCGACGTCGCACCGCAAACCGTGTCGCTGGCGGCGAACGCGGCGACCGAGGTCGCGTGGACGATCACGGTGCCCGAGCAGGCGCTCGATGCGGCCGGTGCGCTGAACTGGCGCATCGAGGCGGCCGAGCAAGGCGGCAAGCGGGCATCCGACGCGCTGGCCGTCGCGCAGAAGGTCGTGCCCGCGCTGCCAGTCACGGTGCAGCAGGCGACGCTCGCGCAGGTCGACGGCACGCTGACGGTGCCCGTGGCGGCCCCGACCGGCGCCGCGAACAATGCGCAAGGTCTGCCGCGCGGCGGCATCGCGGTATCGCTGCAGTCGAAGCTTGCCGACGGGCTGCCCGGCGTGAAGCGCTGGTTCGAGCGCTATCCGTACCGCTGCCTCGAACAGCAGGCCTCGCGTGCGATCGGCCTGCGCGACCCCGCGCAATGGCAGGCGCTGATCGCACGGATGCCCGTCTATCTCGACAGCGACGGCCTGGCGAGCTACTTCCCGCCGTCGTCCGACGATTCGCACCACGGCAGCCCGACGCTGTCGTCGTATCTCCTCGTGGTGTCCGACGAAGCCAGCCGTCTCGATCCGCGCTTCGCGCTGCCGGAAGACCTGCGCACGCAGCTCGAAGCCGGGCTCGCGCGCTTCGTCGACGGCCGCCTCGAGCGCAACGCGTGGGCGCCGCGCCAGGATCGCGACCTGCGCAAGCTCGCGGCGATCGAGGCGCTGTCGCGCTACGGCGCCGCGCAGGGCCGCATGCTCGGTTCGATCGAGATCGCGCCGAACCAGTGGCCGACGTCGGCGGTGATCGACTATCACGCGATCCTGACGCGCGTGAAGGACATCCCGCAACGCGACGAAAAACGCGCGCAGGTCGAACAGATCCTGCGGGCACGCCTGACGTACCAGGGCACGCAGCTCGTGTTCTCGACCGCGCGCGACGACGACCTGTGGTGGCTGATGACCAGCAACGAGACCAACGCCGCACGCCTCGCGCTGGAATTCGCGGGCGACCCCGCATGGAAGGATGAAATGCCGCGCGTGACGGCCGGCCTGCTCGCGCTGCAACGCCAGGGCGCCTGGCAGACGACGACGTCGAACGCGCTCGGCCTGCTCGCGGTCGAGCGCTTCTCGCGGACCTACGAGAGCACGCCGGTCGCCGGCGCGACGAAGGTTGCGCTCGGCGGCAACGAGCGCTCGATCTCGTGGTCGCAGACGGCATCGGCCGCGCCCGCCGAGTCGCCCGCATCGGCAGCGCCGTCGGCGTCGGCCACGCCCGCGACCCGCGCGGCCACCGCGCGCAGCGTGCTGATGCCGTGGCCGCGTGCGTCGCAGGGGCCGGCCACGCTGTCGGTCACGCAGGACGGCACCGGCCGCCCGTGGGCGACCGTCGAAAGCCTCGCGGCCGTGCCGCTGCGTGCGCCGTTTGCTGCCGGCTACCGGATCACGAAGACCGTCACGCCCGTGTCGCCGGCCGTCAACGGCGTGCTGACGCGCGGCGACGTCGTGCGCGTGCATCTCGACATCGATGCGCAGAGCGACATGACGTGGGTCGCCGTCAACGATCCGATCCCGGCCGGTGCGACGATCCTCGGGTCGGGCCTCGGCCGCGATTCCGAAGCCGCGACGCAGGGCGAGAAAACGCCGGACGGCGCGTGGCCGGCGTTCATCGAGCGCGACTTCGACGGCTATCGCGCGTACTACGACTATTTGCCGAAGGGCAAATTCTCGGTGGAGTACACGGTACGGCTGAACAACGTCGGCACGTTCGGCCTGCCGCCGACGCGCGTCGAGGCACTGTATGCGCCGTCCGTGTACGGCCTGTGGCCGAACCCGCCGATGACCGTGAAGCCGGCCGACTCGGGCAAGTAACGAGCACGTGATGATCGATCTGGCTTTGCCGCGGCCGGCGCGTTTCGCCGGCCGCGTATTCGCCGCCGTCGTGCTGGCCGCGCCGCTCGTCGCGCATGCGCTGCCCGGCTACGACGACGTGCGCCGCAACTGGCGCAGCTCCGACTGGGTGCTGCTCGCGCGCGACGGCACGCCGCTGCAGCGCACGCGTGTCGACCTCGCCGAACGGCGCGGCGCCTGGGTGTCGCTCGCGGACGTATCGCCCGCGTTCCGCGAAGCGATCGTCGTGTCCGAGGACAAGCGCTTCTACGAACACAGCGGCGTCGACTGGCGCGGCATCGCCGGCGCCGCGTGGGGCAACCTGTGGAACGAGCGCACGCGCGGCGCGTCGACCGTCACGATGCAGCTCGCGGGCCTGCTCGGCGATTCGCCGCGCCGCTCGGGCCAGCGCTCGCTGCCGCAGAAGGCCACGCAGGCCGTGAACGCGCTGTGGCTCGAACGCAGCTGGCGCAAGGATCAGATCCTCGAGGCCTATCTGAACCTGGTGCCGTTTCGCGGCGAGACGATCGGGCTCGGCGCGCTGTCGCAGGTGCTGTTCGGCAAGGCGCCGTCGGGCCTCGACGCGCGCGAGGCCGCGATCGCCGCCGCCCTCGTGCGGGCACCCAACGCGGCCCCGGCGAAGATCGCCGAGCGCGCATGCCGAATCCTGCGCGACATGCAGGCCGGGCAGGCGTGCGCGTCGCTCGACGGCTACGTGCAGCTCGTCGTCGCGCGCCCAGCCAATACCGTACGCGACGACGGCGCCGCACTCGCCCCGCACTTCGCGCGGCGCATCGCGGCCGAGGTCAAGCCGGCGGCCGGCGCGCAGGTCCGCACGACGCTCGATGCGCCGCTGCAGCGCTTCGCACGCGACACGCTGATGCGCGCGCTGACCGAACTGAACGCGCCCGCGCACCGGCGCAACGTGCAGGACGGCGCGGTCGTCGTGATCGACAACGCGACCGGCGAGATCCGCGCATGGGTCGGCTCGTCGGGGGCGCTGTCGAGCGCGCGCGACGTCGATGCCGTGCTCGCGCCGCGCCAGGCCGGCTCGACGCTCAAGCCGTTCCTCTATGCGCAGGCGCTCGACGAGAAGCGGCTGACCGCCGCGTCGCTGCTCGACGATGCGCCGATCAACCTCGCCGCCGGCGGCGGCCTGTACATTCCGCAGAACTACGACAAGGATTTCAAGGGCTGGGTGAGCGTGCGCAGCGCGCTCGGCGGCTCGCTGAACGTGCCGGCCGTGCGCACGCTGGTGCTCGTCACGCCGCACCGTTTTGCGCGCACGCTGACCGCGCTCGGCCTGCCGCTCGCGCAGGAAGGCGATTACTACGGTTTCAGCCTTGCGCTCGGCAGTGCGGACGTCACACTGCTGTCGCTGACCAACGCCTACCGCGCGCTCGCGAACGGCGGCGTCGCACGCAAGGTCGTCGACCTGCCGGCCGCGGCACCGGCGCCCGCATCCGGCGCAGCGGCGCCCGCGCGGCCGGACGCGGGCACGCGCGTGTTCAGCGAAGCGGCCAGCTTCGTCGTCACCGACATCCTGTCCGACAACAATGCGCGTGTCCGTACGTTCGGCTTCGACAACCCGCTCGCGACGCGCTTCTTCTCCGCGGTCAAGACCGGCACGAGCAAGGACATGCGCGACAACTGGACGGTGGGCTTCACGTCGCGCTATACGGTCGGCGTGTGGGTCGGCAATGCGGACGGCTCGCCGATGTGGGACGTGTCGGGCGTCACGGGCGCGTCGCCCGTGTGGTCGGCCGTCGTCGGCTACCTGCATCGCGACCTGCCGAGCCGTGCGCCGCGCGCGCCGGCCGGCGTCGAGACGCGCCGGATCGCGTTCGAGCGCGATATCGAGCCGGCTCGCAACGAGTGGTTCATCGCGGGCACGGCGGTCGACACGATCCGGCTCGCGGCGCCCGTCACGCCGGGCAAGGACGGCGCGCGCGCGCCGCTGACGATCGGCGCGCCGACCGACGGCACGATCTTTGCGATCGACCCGGACATTCCGCCGAAGAACCAGCGGATCTGGTTCGAGCGCTCGGCCGGACGCGCGACGAAGTTCGCGTGGCGGCTCGACGACAAGGTGATCGGCCATGCCGATCGCGTCGCGTGGCTGCCGTGGCCGGGCCGGCACCGGCTCGAACTCGTCGACGCGCGCGGCAACGTCGCGGATGCGATCGGCTTCGAGGTGCGCGGCGCGTTCGCGAAGCCGGCCGCGCGCAAGCGCTGAGCGGGCGAGCCGGCCCGACTGGCCGGGCATATTTGCTTTCGGCGGCTGGGCGGAAAAGTCGAGTGCAGTCGCCCGATCCTTCAACCGGACCGGCCAAGCCGCAAATCGTTGTGGACGGGGTGAATTAGTTCGACAATACCGGGCACGCGCTGCATTCGGGCGCCGACGACGAACCGACGCAGGCCGATTCCCGACCGACAGCGATGACACCCGAAACCGAGCGGAAACTACTCCGGCATGGCGTACAGATCATCCCGCTCTTCTTGGGTCTGTATGCCGCCGACAGCCTGTGGGACGCGTATCGAAACGGCGGCATCCTGGAATGCCACCAGGCTCGCATGCACCCCATGACCTGCCGATGGATCACGCCGGACATGGGCGAGCACTTCCAGCGGCTGCTCGCCAGCCATTGGCACGTGCTCGGGCTCAGCATCCTGCTGAGCCTGTTGCTCGCTTACGTCATGGCGCCGGCCCGCCCCCCGCACCCATAACGCGTCTACCCGGCGGTACCCCGCCTACGACACACCGAACGGGCGAGCAGCACCGCGGTTCACGACATAGAATGACAGCAGCGCTGCATCCCCGACGCGCCCGGCTGCCTCATTCTCTCGATTGCCCGCGACCATGAACATTCGCCTTACGCGCTTCACCCGCCCCGCGCTGGGCGTCTTGTGCGTTGCAACGCTCGCCGCCCTCCAGGCCTGCAACGGCGATGCCTGTTTCGGCGTCGACGTGTGCTTCAACGACAACACGCAAACCGTCTCGCTATCGGGCACGGCCGCGACGGGCGACGCGCTCGCGAGCGCGCAGGTGGTGGTCAATTGCGCGGTTGGCTCGGCAACGACGCTGACGGACGGTGGCGGCAACTACCGTGTCACGCTCAACGCGGCGCTGCCGTGCGTCATCACCGTGGCGTCGGGCGGCGCGAGCCTGCATTCGCTCGCCTATGCGGGCGGCACCTTCAACACGACGCCCGAGACCGAGCTGATGCTCGTCTATCTCGCGGCGCAACTCGGGACGAACACGGCCGGGCTGATCGGCAATTTCCAGGGCAGCCTGCGCCATCAGCGGGCCATGAACAGCCCGGACACCGTGCAGGCCGCGCAATCGGCCGTGGTCACGAACCTGCAGCAGCGCTATGCGGTCACGCTCGCCGCGCCGGCATTCCTGACCACCTCGTTCGTGGTCGGGCAACCGGGCGTCGACGGCGATCTCGTTGCGCTGGCCAAGGCTGGGGCGATCGATTCGAACGGACTGCCGGACCCGGTTGCCGTGTCGCTGTTGCAGCAGGCAGGCGCCGCGCATCCGCTGTAAGCGCCGCGAGACGGGACGGGAAACGACCGTCAGGCGCCGCCTTCGCGCGCGTCGTCGGCCAGCAGCGCCCAGCGCTCGTGGTCGCGCCATTCGCCGCCGATGCGCAGATAGCGCGGCGAGAATCCCTCTTGCCTGAAACCGAGCCGCCGAACCAGCGCGATCGACGCATGATTGCCGGGTTGGATATTCGCTTCGAGCCGGTGCAGCCCGAGTTCGCCGAACGCGACGTCGATCGCCGCCCGCAACGCGTCCGTCATCAGCCCCTTGCGGCTGAACTCCGCCATTCCGTAGTACGCAAGATAAGCGCTCTGAAACACCCCGCCGACGATCTCGTTGAGATTCACCACGCCGACCACCGCGCCCGATGCCCGCTCGCGCGCGATGAATCCCACGTTCGGGCCCGTCAGGCAGCGGGCGAACCATTGATCGAAGCCGGCCTGGTCGATGAACGAATCGACCCACGGCAGATGATGGCTCCGGCTCGCGCGGTTGGCGTCGATCAGGTCGGCGGCGTCGGAGCGGGCGACGCGCTTCAGCAGAATCCGGTTCATGAGTCGGTCGGCAGGCGGCTTACGCCGCCTCCCCGCTCCCGCACACCACCGGCGCCGCCTGCTGCCGCGACAGATACCGCAGCAGCTTCGTCACCATCCACACGACGATGAACGACAACGCGACGAAGAACACCGCCAGCGGCGTCAGCACGTGAATCGACACGAAGCCGGCGAGGCCCATCATGGCGGACGACACGAGCAGCAGCGCACAGCCGAGGATCGCGCTCGTCAGGCCGGCGATATGCGGAAACAGCGAATTGCCCTTGGCCATCAGCGTCGGGTACATCGCGCCCGCGCAGAAACCCATCACGAGCACCGGCGTCGCGAGCGTCCACACGCGCAGGCCGACGGTCAGCGCCAGCACCAGCATCGCGACCGACGCGCCCGCCATCACGCGCGCGCCGATCCGCAGCCGTTGCTCGGCGCTCGGCAGCCCGCGGCCGTGAATCCGGTTCGACAGGCCGCCGAGGAAATACATGAGGCCGATGCCGAGCGCGAGATAACCGAAGAAGGTCGGCGGCTTGTGCAGCGTGGTCTGCACCATGAACGGTCCGACGATGTTGAACACCAGCAGGATGCTGTAGCACAGCCCCTGTGCGAGAAAGCAGCTCTGGAACACCGGGCTGGCCAGCACCTTGCCCGCGTTCGCCATCAGCGTGCGCGGCTCGAGATGCACCGGCTTCGGCAAGGTTTCGCGGTAGCGCCACAGCAGCGCCCACATCGCCAGCGAGTAGACCAGCAGGAACACCAGGCACGCGCGCCAGCCGAACCATTCCTGCAGGTGCGCACCGATCACCGGCGCGATGATCGGCGCCAGCCCCCACGCGATCGACATGTACGTGAACGCGTGCATCAACGCCTGGCCGGAGAACGAATCGGTGATGATCGCCTTCGCCAGCAGGTTGGTGGTCGCGATTCCGAAGCCCTGCAGGCAGCGCGCCAGCACGAACGTCTCGAGGTTCGGTGCGCCGAGCGACAGCAGGCAGCCGATCGTGTAGATCACGAGCCCGAACGCGAGCACGCGCTTGCGGCCATATGCGTCGGCGATCGGCCCGAAGATCAGCTGGCCCAGTGCGTAGGCCGCCATGTAGCCGGACACGCTCGACTGGATCGCCTGCGGCGTGGTCGCGAACGAACGTGCCATGTCGGGCAGCGCGGGCACGTAGATGTCGATCGCGAGCTGGCCGGCGGATGCGAACAGGCAGATCAGGAACAGCAGGAAGCGCGGCGAATTCGACTCGCGCGCGGGAGTGAGCGTGGCGTTCATGACGACTGGGGAAGGAGGTCCGGCAGCAGTGCCGCACCGTCAATGTTCGGATGTCGAACATGCGTGCGGTGGTGGCGAATTCCGTATTGTGCCTGTTGTTGCACCGGGCGACAGGATGCCCCTGGCACGGGCGAGGTTGAATGCCGATGGCGGCCCGTTCCGACATGCGCCGATCGGGCCCGCCGGCGGCGGTTTTAATGCTGATTTAAGCCAACGGCCGCATCGTCTCGGATGGCTCACTCCGTGAGCCACACGTCATTGTTGATTCGATCAGTCTCGTTTGATGGAGATACGAAGATGCGATTCCGTTCGTATATGGCGGCGGGCGCGCTGATGCTGGCGCCCGTGTTCGCCCTGGCCGGGCAGGCCGGCGCGCCGGCCGTCGCCCAACCGATGTTCGTCAATGTCGACGGGCAGGCCGTGCCCGTGAAAGCCGAAACGCGCGTCGTCCAGACGGCCGTCGGCCCGATGAAGGTCAGCACGTGGAGCTGGCACAGCCCGCAAGGCGGCGCGAGCTTCGAGATGCAGACGTCGTCGGGCGGCCTGCCGCCCGCGGCAGCGTTACGGCAAATGCAGGTTGCACAGTACCGGATGCAGGCGGCGCAGGCCCAGATGGTCGCGATGCAGCAGCAGATGATGGCGCTCCAGCACATCGCGCTCGCCAACGCATTCGCGATGCCGATGCCGCAGCCCGTCGGATTCGCGATGGCGCCGTGGGCCATGCCGGAACCGGTCGTCGTGATCGTGCCGGTGCAACCTTCGGCGCGTTCGATGGCGCCCGCTCCCGCCCCGGCGGCGCCGGCACGGCCGGCCGCGCGCGGGCCTGAAATCAAGGCCTGACGCGCACGCTCGACGCACGAGCGAGCGGGGCCGCAAAGCGAAACCGCCGGCATGTGCCGGCGGTTTTTCATGGGTGGCACGATATCGCCACGACGCGGTGCTCAGTACTGCGCCTGATCCGTCGGATTCTTGAACAGCTGCTTCATCTCCGCCGACAGCGGATAGTTGAGGCTCACGCCCTTCGGTGGAATCGGCCGCATGAACCACTGGTCGTACAGCTTCTCGGCCGCACCCGAGGTCTGCATCTTCGCGATCACGCCGTCGACGACGCGCTTGAACGCCGGATCGTCCCTGCGCATCATGCACGCATAGTTTTCGTGAACGAGCGGCGTGCCCGCGACCGTGTACGCACCCGGATTGCGGTCCTTCGCGATCTCGCCGTACAGCAGCGGCTCGTCCATCACGAACGCCACCGCGCGCCCGGTCGTGACGTTCATGAACGCTTCGGCGTGATCCTTCGCGCTGATGATCGTCATGTTCATCGCCTTCTCTTCGTTGAGCTTGCGCAGCAGGCGCTCGTCCGACGTGCCGGCCGTCGTCGCGACCGTCTTGCCGGCCAGGTCCGCGAAGTCCTTCACGCCCGAATCCTTGCGCGTGCTGAAACGGATGCCGTAGAGAAAAATGCTGTTCGAGAACGCGGCCTGCCTTTGCCGTTCGAGCGTATTCGTCGTCGAGCCGCATTCGAAGTCGATCGTCCCGTTCTGCAACAGCGGAATGCGGTTCTGCGACGTGATCGGGATTTCCTTCACCGCGAGGTTCGGCAGGTTCAGCTCCGTCTTCAACTGGTCGATGACGCGCGACGCGATGTCCCGCGAGTAGCCGATGTTCTTCTGCTGGTTGTCCGAATACGAGAAAGGCACCGACGACTCGCGAATGCCCAGCGACACGACACCCGTGTCCTTGATCTTCTTCAGCGTACCGGTAAGGGCCTGCGCGTGCGCGGCGCCGGCCAGCGCACAGGCCAGCGCGACGGCGAGACAACGGAAACGGCGATCCATGCATGTCTCCTGACGAAACGTTGATCGAATCGCGATCCTACGCCCGACAATATTCGCGTCACATCAGGGCAAGCGTAAGCAACCTTCCGCCCGAGCTCGATCCTGAAAGATGTTTTCCGTGCCGCGCAAACCGGGCCGCGCCACGCGGTTCGCCCGACCGCGCCGCGCACGGCCTCGGCCGTGCCATCTGTGCCGGTCGTTCCAAACGCGCGTTCATGCTGCGACGCACCAACGGAATCGTTTGCGGCACCCCCTGTTTTTCTCGCGAAACGCACTCAAGAAGCCGCCGCGCACGCCGTTACCCAGTGCATGGCGCGTCGCAGCAACCCGCTGCAACCGTCAGACAAAAACACAAGGTCCGGCTCAGCCGGATCGGCGCCACCGCCGGCACGACGGTTATCTACGAGGATCAAGTTTCAACATGAGAGCCAAACGTTTCAATTTCGCGCTGGCGCGCCCCGCACATGCGCGCATGCTCGCCGGCATGCTGTCCGCCGCCGCCCTCCTGCCCCTCGCCGGTTGCGGCGGAGGCGGCGGCGACGGCAGCAACCCGTCTTCGTCCAACGCATCGCCCGCACCGACACCCGCTCCGACGCCGGCTCCCACGCCCGCGCCGACCACCCCGCCCGCGTCGTCCGGCGGCAATGCGTGCACGTCGCAGCAGGCCGCCGTGCAGATGGCCGCGCAGACCGCGCCGGCCGAGCCGCCGGTCGATCACCTCATCGTCAAGCTGAAAACGCTGGCGGCCACGCGCGCGATGGCGGCCATCGACAGCGGCTCGCGACTCGACGCGGTGATCCAGCGCGCGATGACGCGCTGGACGGCGCCGGTGACCGGCAGCGCACGCGCGTACGCGAGCACGGTCGCGCAAACGCCGGTGAACGTGCAGGTCGAGCGCACGATCTCGAACGGCGCGGCCGTGCTGTCGCTCGGCCAGCGCATGGACGCCACCGATGCCGCCGCGCTCGCGCAGGCGTTCGCGGCTGACAGCGATGTCGACTACGCGGAACCGGATCACCCGATGCAGATCCGCGACACGCCGAGCGACCCGCTCTACAACCAGCAGTGGTACCTGTCCGACCCGGCCGCCGGCATCGACCTGCCGCCCGCATGGAACGTGACCAAGGGGTCGCCGACCGTCGTCACGGCCGTGCTCGACACCGGCTACCGGCCACACGGCGACCTCGTCGGCAATCTGATCCAGCAAGGCTACAGCTTCATCAGCAACGTCAACACCAGCAACAACGGCCTGACGCGCGGCCCGGACGCCACCGATCCGGGCGACTGGGTCACGCAGCAGGAACTCGACAACGCCAACGGCCCGTACTATCACTGCGCCAGCCAGCCGAGCAACAGCAGCTGGCACGGCACGCGCGTGATGGGCGTGATCGGCGCGACCGCCAACAACGGCACCGGCGTCGCCGGCGTCTCGTGGCTCAGCCGGATCCTGCCGGTGCGCGTGCTCGGCAAGTGCGGCGGCGTGACGAGCGACATCGCCGACGGCATGCGCTGGGCAGCCGGCATTCCCGTCAACGGCGTGCCGAACAATCCGAACCCCGCGAAGATCATCAACCTGAGCCTCGGCGGGGTCGGCGCATGCAGCACGACGTTCCAGCAGGCGATCGACGACGTGACCGCGAAAGGCGTGACCGTGGTCGTCGCGGCCGGCAACGACGGCCTGTCGACCGGGCTCGACCAGCCCGCGAACTGCCGCGGCGTGATCACCGTCGGCGCGACCGACGCGACGGGCCGCCGCGCATCGTTCAGCAATTTCGGCGCCGATGTCGCGCTGAGCGCACCGGGCGTCAACGTCCTGTCGACGTCGAACACCGGCACGACGACGCCGGGCTCGGACACCTATGGCCCCGCGAACGGCACCAGCCTCGCAGCGCCGCAGGTGACGGGCGTCGCCGCGCTGATGCTGTCGGTGAACGGCAACCTCACACCCGCGCAGATCCTGCAGAAGCTGCAAGGCGGCACGCGCGCGGCGAAGCTGGCCGCCGGCACGTCGTGCACCGCGCTGCCGGCAGGCTCGGGCATCCTCGATGCGGGGGCCGCCGTCGCGACCGCGAACCAGTAACCGGCACCTCGTTCGACGCGGCCGCGCGCCTGCCGACATCGCAGGCGCGCGGCTGTTTCATGACGGGCTATCGAGTGCGACTGCACACGCGCGCCGACTCGATCACGCATCTCGAAATAACGCCTGACAAAAGGGTTGACGCTTCGCACAGCGAGCCATTACCATCGCCCCCGTCTAGTTACATGGAGTGTTCTGTGAACACCGATGCGAGTTGTAGTTGGTGCCTGGCCAACTTGACTGCTGCCTGAGGAAAACGCGCAGAGCCTCGTCTTCTGCCGCATCCCGGGAAGCAGGATGCGGCGCCCTTCCGGCCTGACCACGGGCCAGATCTCCCGCCGAATTTTCGATGTTGTCGAATGCACGCGACGCGCCGTCGCGCGTGTGCGTTCGTGTTGCGCGCGGCGCCAGCCGCGTGCGCTCTCCGTTCGCGTGCCGTCCGGCCGCGCGCCTCGTTGCGCGCGCCGTTGCCGATCGCCCGCGCCGATTCTCCGCAACCGACAGGAGTGCAGATGAACTCAGACGACAGTAGTCGATTACCGCTCGCCGGTGCGACGCTGCGCATCGACACGCCGTGCGCATCCTGCGCGCCGGCGAGCGTTCCCGCCTTTACCGATCCACAGCCGATCGCGCCTGACGCGACGCGGCGGGGAGCGTTCGTGCGTCGATGACGTCACGGCCGCTCCCCGCCCGCCGCCTCGTGCGCAAGGAGCGACTCATGACGACACGACACAACACCTCGCACAAGAAACAGCGCGGCTTCATCAAGGCCGGCGCCGGCCAGCAGAACGACCCGCGCATCATGCGCGCCGCACAGGAAGCGGCCCGCCCGCTCGAAGACACGCTGAAGTCGCTGCACACCAGCACGCGCGGCCTCACCTACGACCAGGCCGCCGGCCGCCTGCAGCACGACGGCCCGAACGAAATCGCGCACGACAAGCCGCCGCACTGGACCCGCCAGTTGCTGCTGTCGTTCCACAACCCGTTCGTCTACGTGCTGCTGGTGCTGGCCGCCATCAGCTTCTTCACCGACGTCTACTTCGCGGCGCCCGACGATCGCGACTACGTCGGCATGACGATCCTGCTGACGATGGTCACGATCAGCGCGCTGCTGCGCTTCGTGCAGGAATTCCGGTCGCTGCGCGCGGCCGAGAAGCTCAAGGCGATGGTCCGCACGACCGCGACCGTGCAGCGCGCCATGACCGACACGTCGGAACCGACGCGCCGCGAGGTGCCGATGCGCGAAGTCGTGACCGGCGACATCGTGCATCTTTCCGCCGGCGACATGATCCCCGCCGACGTGCGGCTGCTCGCGTCGCGCGACCTGTTCATCAGCCAGGCCGTGCTGACCGGCGAGGCGCTGCCCGTCGAGAAGTACGACACGCTCGGCGCGGTGGCCGGCAAATCCGCGGGCACGCACGCGGCCGGCGCGGCCAACGGCGCACCGGCATCGCTGCTCGATCTCGAGAACGTCTGCTTCATGGGCACCAACGTCGTCAGCGGCACGGCGACGGCCGTCGTCGTCGCGACCGGCGAAGACACGTACTTCGGCTCGCTCGCGCGCAACGTCGTGAGCCACAAGCGTATCGAGACGAGCTTCGACCGCGGTGTCGCGAGCGTCAGCTGGCTGCTGATCAAGTTCATGTTCGTGATGGTGCCGATCGTATTCATGATCAACGGGCTGACCAAGGGCGACTGGCTGAGCGCACTCACGTTCGCGCTCGCGGTGGCCGTGGGCCTCACGCCCGAGATGCTGCCGATGATCGTCAGCGCGAACCTCGCGCGCGGCGCGGTCGCGATGGCGCGCCGCAAGGTCGTCGTCAAGCGGCTGAACTCGGTGCAGAACTTCGGCGCGATGGACGTGCTGTGTACCGACAAGACCGGCACGCTCACGCAAGACAAGATCATCCTCGAACACCACCTCGACCTGTCCGGCCACAAAAACGAGGACATCCTGCGGCTCGGCTGGCTGAACAGCTTCCACCAGAGCGGCCAGAAGAACCTGATCGACATCGCGGTCGTCGCGCGCGCCGACGAGATCGGCGAACGCGTGAAGCCGCAGGGCTACAAGAAAATCGACGAACTGCCGTTCGATTTCGTGCGGCGCCGCCTGTCGGTCGTCGTCGAGGATACGCGCGGCACGCACCTGCTGATCTGCAAGGGCGCGGTCGAGGAAATGCTGGCCGTCTCCACGCACGTGCAGGATGAGGACGGCGTGCGTCCGCTCGACTTCGTGGCCCGCAAGCGGCTGCTCGAACAGGCCACCGCGTACAACGAGGACGGCTTCCGCGTGCTCGTGCTCGCGACGCGCACGATCCCGCGCGGCGACGAACGCGCGCAATACCGCACCGCCGACGAACACGATCTCGTCGTGCGCGGCTTCCTGACCTTCCTCGATCCGCCGAAGGAATCGGCCGCGCCGGCGCTCGCCGCGCTGCGCGAGAACGGCGTCGCGGTGAAGGTGCTGACGGGCGACAACCCGACCGTCACGATGAAGGTGTGCCGCCAGGTCGGCCTCGAACCCGGCAAACCGATGCTCGGTACGGAAATCGAAGTGCTCGACGATGCGACGCTCGCGCAGGTGGTCGAACGCACGACCGTGTTCGCGAAGCTCACGCCGCTGCAGAAGGCGCGCATCGTCAAGGCGCTGCAGGCGAACGGCCACACGGTCGGCTTCCTCGGCGACGGCATCAACGATGCGCCCGCGCTGCGCGACGCGGACGTCGGCATCTCGGTCGACAGCGGCGCCGACATCGCGAAGGAAACCGCCGACATCATCCTGCTCGAAAAGAGCCTGATGGTGCTGGAGGAAGGCGTGATCAAGGGCCGCGAGACGTTCGGCAACATCCTGAAGTACCTGAACATGACGGCCAGCTCCAACTTCGGCAACGTGTTCTCGGTGCTCGTCGCCAGCGCGTTCCTGCCGTGGGAGCCGATGCTCGCGACGCAGCTGCTCGTGCTGAACCTGATCTACGACACGTCGCAGATGCTGCTGCCGTGGGACAAGATGGATCCCGAGTTCCTGAAGAAGCCGCGCAAGTGGGAAGCCGGCAACATCAGCCGCTTCATGCTGTGGGTCGGGCCGACGTCGTCGGTGTTCGACATCACGACGTACATCCTGATGTGGACCGTGTTCGGTGCGGGCGCGCTGTATCACCTGAACGGCGGCGCGAGCGGCCAGATCGTGATGAACTCGGGCTGGTTCATCGAGAGCCTCGTGTCGCAGACGCTCGTCGTGCATCTGCTGCGCACGCAGAAGATCCCGTTCCTGCAGAGCACGGCGTCGCTGCCGGTGCTACTGTCGACCTTCACCGCGATCGCGATCGGCTGCTGGCTGCCGTTCTCGCCGTTCGCGGAGGCGATCGGCTTCATGCACCTGCCCGGCACCTACTGGCTGTGGCTCGCCGCGACGATGGTCGGCTACATCGTGCTCGCGCAGATCGTCAAGACGATCTACGTGCGCCGCTACAAGCAGTGGTTCTGATGGCGCGCGGATGACGATGCGCCGGCCCGTGCTCGCGAACGCCGAGCGGGCCGGCGCGGCGTGCGCATCGAGCCACGCCCATGCAACGGGCCGCATCAGCGGCCCGTTTTTCATTCATTGAGCGTCGTTCGCGCCGAACAACTGCGCGCACACCGTGCGCCCTTCGTCGGTCAGCGCGGCGCTGCCGGTACCGTCCTCGTTCAGCGTCGTTACGCTCAGGCCGGCGGCGTCGAGTTGCGTCAGCACGCGGCGCAGCGTGCTCATCGGCAGTTGCGCGCGCTTCGCGATCTTCGGCAGCGACCACGTCTTGCCGGCCGGATCGCTGGCGGCTTCGTTCAGCGTCGCGAGCGTGGCGACGAGTGCGGGATCGAGCGGGGATTCGTCGGTGTCGGAAGTCATCGGTTCGGGTTCGTCGGCCGGCGTCGCACCGGCATGCAGGGAGAAAACGCTCGCGGACACTATACCCCGCGTCACGCGCCCTTGAGCGCGCTGCGCATGAACGACACGAAACGCGCGGTGACGGGATCGTCGCGATCGGACAGCCACGCGAGCCCCACGCGCCACTTCGCGTCACGGCCGTCGAGCGGCAGCACTGTCGCATCGCGCAACAGGTACCGCGCGCTCGACGGGATGAACGCGACGCCGACGCCGGCCGCGACCGAGGTCAGCACCGACTGCACGTCTTCCGCCTGCTGCATCACGTGCGGCACGAAGCGGCGCTCGACGCACCATCGGTCGATCTGCGCAGCCAGCCCCGGGCCGCGCGCACGCTGCAACGCGATGAAGCCGATCTCGTTGAGCACGTCGAGGTTGGCCGGCACGCGCTTGAAGCCCAGGTGCGGCGGTACGGCAAGCCCGAGCGCTTCGTCGATCACCTTGAACGACGACAAGCCGTCGTCCGACGGCAGACGCAGGAAACCGGCGTCGAGCTTGCCGGCACGCAGCCGGCGCGTCTGTTCGGACGACGACAGGTCGCTCAGCGTCACCGCGATACCCGGATTGCAACGGCGGAATTCGGCGATCAGCTTCGGCACGAGCGTCAGCACGGACAGGCAGATGCCGAGCCGCAAATGCCCGCGCTGGCCACTGGTCGCTTCCCGTGCACGCGCCAGGATTTCGTCGGCATCGCGCACGAGCGCCTGCGCGTCGGGCAGGAAGCGTTCGCCGAACGGCGTCAGCTCCGCGCCATGCCGGCCGCGCTCGAACAGCTTGCCGCCGAGGCTTGCTTCCAGCGCGCCGATCTGCTTGCTGAGCGCAGGCTGGCTCATGTGCAGCGCATCGGCCGCGCGGCTGAAATGGCACAGCTCGGTGACCGTCAGGAACGTGCGCAGCAGTTTCAGTTCCATTCTTTAACGGAATCGTAACGATTGAAATATTCATTTTACCGATCGAACGCAATGGCGTTCAATACGGACATGCCCTTCCCGGAATTCACCTTCATGTCCCTCGATCCAGCGGCCGACTGCGTGGCCGAATCACCATGCGATGTCGCGGGTGCAAACGCATGCGCCGGTGCCGCCGATACCCGCGCGCCGAAACGTCGTGTCGAACGCACGGACGGGCGCAGCCGCCGCTTTCGCTTCGGCGATGCGCTGGAAGACGCGCCGCCACGCGCGATGACGGGTTCGATCGCAATCAGTTTCGCGGTCGTGTCGCGGCGGAACTGGCCGCGCTGAACTGCGCACCCGCCCGCCTTTCTCCCCACCCGCACCGCTGCCCGGCAGCGCGAAAACGACCGGAATCCTCCCGTATCACGCATCATTGCGCGTCATCCGATCGTCATCGCCGCGCGATCGACCGTATAATTTCCCGCACCCGCCGACCGCCCACGCATTCCGCGCAGCCGCATCGCGCGTGAAAAGGAGACTTTCGCTTGACCGGCCTCATCGCGCGCCTGCCTCGCGCCCGGACCACCCTGATCCTCGTCCTGTCGTTCCTGCTGCTCGCATTCGCCACGAACGCGTCCGCGCAGCGCGTGCAGCCGCATCGCACCGCCCATGCGCAACCGCATGCCCATACGAAGGCCGTCAAGAAGAAGCCCCATCGCAAGAAAAAGGCCGTCAAGCATCGCCGCTCGCGCGTGACGCATCAGGCAGCCAAACGCCACGCGGCACCCGCGCCGCAGCCGCGGCGCGCGAAACGCACGACCGCCGTGCGGCCACGCCCGCCCGCGAAACCGAAATTGCTCGCCAGTTGCGGCTACACCCCCCGCGCGGTCGGTTCGCTGCATTCGCGCGCGGCCTACGTGCTCGACGTCGATTCCGGCACCCCGCTGCTGGCGCGCAACGCACGCACCGTGCGGCCGATCGCCTCGATCTCGAAACTGATGACGGCCGTCGTCGCGCGCGATGCCGATCGTCCGCTGAACGGCGTGCTGCGCGTGACCGCGCGCGATCGCGACACGATCAAGTTCACCGGTTCGCGCCTGCAGGTCGGCTCGGAACTGTCGCGCCGCGAGATGTTCCATATCGCGCTGATGTCGTCGGAGAACCGCGCGGCCGCCGCGCTGAGCCGCGACTATCCGGGCGGGCGCGCCGCGTTCGTCAAGGCGATGAACCGCGAAGCGCGCCGGCTCGGTATGCGACATACGCACTTCCGTGAGCCGACCGGCCTGTCGCCGCACAACGTGTCGACGGCGGAAGATCTCGCGCGGCTCGTCGGCGCGGCCGCGCAAGATCCGCTGATCCGCTATTTCTCGACCGATCTGTCGACCACCGTGCGCCCCGGCGACGGTGAACTCGTGTACGTGAATTCCGACCCGCTCGTACGCTACCGCCGCCTGCCGATCCGGCTGCAGAAAACCGGCTTCATCAACGAATCGGGGCACGGCGTCGTGATGCGCATGCGCGTGAAAGGCCGCCGGGAAACGGTCGTGCTGCTCGGCGCGGCGACGCGTGCCGGCGTATCGAGCGACGCAATCAAAATCCATCGCTGGCTGTCCTGTTCGATCCAGTAGACGGACACGGGCAGCCGGCGAGCTCACGCGACGGGAGCGACGCCATGCAGGACGAATACCGCTTCAACGCGTTCGGTCGGCTGCTCGCCGTGGTGCGCACGGACGGTCGCTGGGCCGTGTTCGATCTCGGCGCCGAAGGCAAGCGGCGCCCGGCCAATCTGCAGATTCCGTCCTCGCTCAGCGCGGACGAACTTGGCCAGTACCTCGGCGATCTGCTGCACGAAAACGCGACTCCGCGATACAGCGAAGTCGTACCGGTCGCGCATCGACGCACGTAATCGCACCGGGCAGCGCCACCAGCCGGCGATCAATTCGACAGTTAAACTTGCAAGTTTAACTGTCGTGTTCTATGATTGGCCGCATGAACCCGCCACGCAAACCCGGCGTTTCCGCCGAAACCGTCGCCGCCGACCTGACCCTCGCGGTCGGCCAGCTCATCCGCCGGCTGCGCTCCGAGGTCGATTCGGAAGGACTCGGCATGTCGCAGACGAGCGCGCTCGCGCGGCTCGAACGGCACGGGCCGATGACGACCGCCGATCTCGCGCGCGCCGAAGCGATGAAGCCGCAATCGATGAAGACGATTCTCGCGAGCCTCGAGGAAGACGCACTCGTCGAGCGCGAGCCCCATCCGACCGACGGCCGCCAGATCCTGTTCAAACTCACCGCCGCCGGCCTCGCCGCGCGGCGCAAGCGCAACGCCGCGAAACACCAGTGGCTTGGCGCCGCGATCGAGAAACTCGATCCGCAAGACATCGACACGCTCGCCGCGGCCATCCCGCTGATCCGCCGCATCGGCGAGCAATGAACCCGGCCGGCGCGCCGCGCTGCATGCGCGCCGGCTTTCCTTGCCCTTTTCCCCGGAGCCCATCATGAGCGCAACGCGTCTCGACACGAACACGGCGCTGGTCGTCATCGACCTGCAGAAAGGCATCGTCGCCCTCCCCACCGCGCACCCGGTCGCGCCGGTGATCGCCCGCACCCGCGAACTGCTCGACGCGTTCCGCAGCCGCGGCCTGCCAGTCGTGCTGGTCAACGTCGCGGGCGGCGCACCGGGCCGCACCGAGCAAGCGCCGCGCACCGCGCAGCTTCCGGCCGACTGGACCGAACTCGTGCCCGAACTGAACCGCCAGCCAGGCGACCACGTCGTGACGAAGCGGACCTGGGGCGCCTTCACCGGCACCGGTCTCGACGCACACCTGAAGGCAGCCGGTGTCACGCAGATCGTGCTGACCGGCGTCGCGACGAGCATCGGCGTCGAATCGACCGCGCGGCAGGCCTACGAGCTCGGCTACAACGTGACGCTCGCCGTCGACGCGATGACCGACCTCAACGCGGATGCGCACGTCAACAGCATCGAGCGACTGTTCCCGCGCCTCGGCGAGACCGGTACGACGCAGGACATCGTCGCGCTGCTCGACCGGCGCGGCGCGTGAGCGACCCACGCATCCAGCCGGCGCCGGGCCGCGCGGCCGGCCGGCTCGACCCGTCGATCTGGAAAGTCAGCGCGGTCGCGACGCTCGGTTCGCTGCTGTCGCAGCTCGACGCGACGATCGTCAACGTGTCGCTGTCGAGCCTCGCGACCGATCTGCATGCCAGCCTGGCGACGATCCAGTGGGTGACGAGCGGCTACCTGCTCGCGCTGACGCTGGTGCTGCCGCTGAGCGGCTGGCTCGTCGATCGCATCGGCGCGAAGGCGCTGTACCTGTGGTGCTTCTCGGCGTTCACGCTTACGTCGGCGCTGTGCGGGCTCGCATGGTCCGCGCCGTCGCTGATCGTGTTCCGCGTGTTGCAAGGCGTCAGCGGCGGCTTGCTCGCGCCGATGGCGCAGATGATGATCGCGCGCGTCGCCGGTCGGCAGATGGCGCGCGTGATCGGCTATGCGGCGGTGCCGGTGCTGCTCGCGCCGATCCTCGGCCCGGTCGTGGCCGGCGCGATCCTGCAGCACGCGTCGTGGCGCTGGCTGTTTCTGGTGAACCTGCCCGTCGGCGCGCTCGCGCTCGCACTGGCCGCGCGCTTCCTGCCTGGCGACCGGGACGATGCGCCGCGGCGCGCACTCGACTGGATCGGCCTCGCGTTGCTGTCGCCGGGCCTCGTGCTGTTCCTGTACGGCGTCGAGCGGATCGGCTCGGTGCCCGGCATCGCGGCGGTCGCGGGTTCGGCGCTGCTGCTCGTCGCGTTCCTGCGCGTCGAGCGCCGCCAGCGCGAACATGCGCTGATCGATCTCGCGCTGTTTCGCTCGCGCGTGTTCGGTGCGGCAGCCGGCACGCAGTTCCTGTCGAACGGCGCGCTGTATGCAGGCCAGATGCTGATTCCGGTGTTCCTGATCCAGGCATGCGGGCGCTCGCCGGGCGAGATGGGCTGGCTGCTCGCGCCGCTCGGGCTCGGCATGCTCGTCACCTATCCGTCGATGGGCGCGCTGACGAGCCGGTTCGGCGTACGCCGGCTGGCCGCCGCCGGTGCGTTGCTCGCACTCGTCGCCACGCTGCCGCTCGTGTTCCTCGCGCTGACCGGCTACGATCCGCGCGTGCTCGTCCCGGCGCTGTTTCTGCGCGGCATGGGCCAGAGTGCGATCGGCGCGCCGTCGATCGCCGCCGCGTATGCATCGGTCGAACGCCGCGACCTGCCGATGGCGACCACGTCGCTCAATATCGTGCAGCGGCTCGGCGGCCCGACGTTCACCACGCTATGCACGCTGTTCCTCGCGTGGCGGCTGCAGGCCGAAGCGGCGTCGGTCGGCGGCACGCCGGCCGTCGCGTATGCATGGGCGTTCGGCCTGCTGTGCGCGCTGCATGCGGCGAGCTTCGCGACGACGCTGCGGCTGCCGTTGCGCTCGGCCGGTGCAGGCGGCGGCGACTGACGAACCGGCAACGCACCGGCCGGTTCGCGCCGAACCCGGGCGGCGCCGCGTGCGCGGCCTCCCGCTACGGCAGCCACATCGGCACGATCGACGCCACCAGCAGCACGCCGAGCCCCGCATTCAGGCAGCGCCACTGCCGCTCCGTGCGCAACACGCGTGCGAACAGCAGCCCGGCGAAACACCACAGCGACAACGACGCCATCGCCGCCACGCCGAATGCAAAACCGAGCAGCACGCCGAGCCGCGCCGGCCCCGACGCGAGCGCCGCAAACGACGCGGCCGCACCGAGCGTCATCGCCCAGCCTTTCGGGTTGTGCCACAGCATCCACACGCCGCTGACGAACCCTTGCGGCCGGTGCACGTCGACATCGAGGCGCGGCTTGCCGCCACGACCGATGCGTAA
This sequence comes from Burkholderia sp. E168m22, assembly GCF_001319805.1. Classification (NCBI taxonomy): domain Bacteria; kingdom Pseudomonadati; phylum Pseudomonadota; class Betaproteobacteria; order Burkholderiales; family Burkholderiaceae; genus Burkholderia; species Burkholderia sp. E168m22. The sequence continues at coordinate 26,818 of NZ_BBSK01000085.1, read as the reverse complement.
CGCCAGCCATATCAGGTACGCCGAGCCGACCGCCTTCATCACGAGCTGCAACGCGGGCAGCGCGAGCAGCACACTGCCGAGCCCGGCGGCGGCCGCCGCCGCCATCGACGCCAGGCCCGCGGCGATGCCTGCCATCAGCGGCAGCGAACGCCGATAGCCGAAATGGGCGCCCGATGCGGTCGCCAGCGTCGTCGCGCCACCCGGCGTCACGGTGGACACGATCACGAACAGCAGCAGCGGCAGATAGTCGTGAAGCGGCACGAGGGCTCCCGGTCGTCGTGATCGAAGCCCCGTTTTTACCTGCGATTCTTGCATTACGACAGCGAAACATTTTGATGCCTGTCATTAGCGGTCATAATGCGACGCATGACACGCAATCTCGACCTCGCGCTGCTGCGCGCATTCGTCTCGGTCGCCGATCATCGCAGCATGACGGCGGCCGGCCACGCGCTGCACCTGACGCAAGGCGCGATCAGCCAGCAGGTTGCGCGGCTCGAAATGCTGTCCGGCCCGCTGTTCGTCCGCGAGCATCGCAACCTGCTGCTGACGGCGGCCGGCGAGCGGCTGCTCGAACAGGCGCGACGGCTGCTCGCCGCCCACGATGCGCTGCTCGCCGAGCTGACCGCCGGCGCGGTGGAAGGCACGGTACGTGTCGGTGCGCCGCAGGATCTGGTCGGCACCTGTCTCGCGCCGATCCTGAAAAGCTATACCCACGCGCATCCGCGGGTCGCGCTCACGCTCGTGTGCGCGGCGTCGCCGGAGCTGCGGCGCGGGCTCACGCACGGCAACCTGGACGTCGCGCTGATCGAGGCCCCGGTCGGGTCGTCGCGCGGCGAGTGCATCGCCGTCGACCGGCTGGTCTGGGTCGGCGCGAAAGGCGGCACCGCGCACCGGCACTCGCCGCTGCCGGTATCGATGGTCGCGCAGACCTGCGCATTCCGCCCGACGGTGCTCGACGCACTGCGCGGCTGCGATCGCCCGTGGCGCACCGTGTTCGAGAACGGCAGTTTCGATGCCACGGCCGCGACCGTGCGCGCCGATCTCGCCGTGACCGTCTGGCTCGCGTCCACCGTGCCGCCCGACCTCGAGATCCTGCCGGCCGGCGGCGGCCTGCCCGCCCTGCCGAATTTCTCGATCAACCTGCATGTGCCGCGCGGCCAGCACACGCCGGCCGCGACGGAACTGGCCCGCTACCTGCGCAACGGTTTCGCGCGCCTGCGCGCGCTCGCGTAGCGCCGCATCGCGCTACACCGTGCCCGGCTCCTGCGGCGCGGGCGTCGTGCCCGCCGCCTCCAGCGCCTGATGCAGCGTGGCGAAGATGCACGACGCGCCGACCACCTCGGTGATCCCGTGACGATCCATGTCCGCACGCAGATAGCGGTTCACGCGCCCGAACAGCACGCCGATCCCGCGCGCATGCAGCGCCCTGACGAGATCGGCCAAGGTCCGCGCGGCCGAATAGTCGACATCGGTGATCGCGCCCGCGTCGACGACGAACCAGCGCGGCGGCAACGGTGCCGCGTCGACGAGTTCGGTCACTTCGGCAGCGAACAGGTGATCGTTCGCGAAGAACAGGTCGGCGCCGAACCGGTAGACGATCAGCCCCGGCGCCGTCATCGCGCCGCGCCGGGTCGGCACCGGCTGCCAGCGCCCGTTGCCGGCGACCGGTTCGAGCACCATCGTGTGCGGCTGGTAGCTGTGGCGCACGTGCCGCATCAGCGACAGCGCGACGGCCAGCAGGATGCCCTGCTCGACGCCGACCGTCACGACGGCCGCGGCCGTGATCAGCGCAAGCGTGAATTCGCCGGGGCTTTCCTCGCGGATCGCCGCGAGGCTGCGCACGTTGATCAGCCCGAGCGCGATCGTGAACACGATGCCGGCCAGCACCGCATGCGGCAGATACTGCAAATACGGGCTGAAGAACAGCAGCACGACGGCGACGACGACAGCGAACGCGAGATGGCCGATCTGGCTGCGCACGCCCGCGCCATCGGCCATCGCCGTCTGCGTCGGGCTGCCGTTGACGACGAACGCGCCGCCGAGCGCCGCCGCCGCGTTCGCGGCCGCGAGCCCGAGGATGTCGGCGTTGGTGTCGACGTCCTCGCCGTACTGCTGCGCGAACACCCGCGCGGCGGCCGCGCTCTGCGCGATGATCATCACGAAGCACGAAGCGGCGACCGGCACGAGATCGAGGAACTGCTGCCACGTGACCGACGGCCAGCGCAGCGGCGGCAGGCCGCCCGCCACGGGCCCGAGCACCGCGATGCCGTGCGCGGCGAAGCCGAACGCCGCGCTCGCGGCGATGCTGCCCGCCACCGCGATCATCGGCATCGGCACCCGCGGCAGAAACCGCTTGCACGCGAGAATCGCGCCGACGACGAGCGCCGCGAGCGCGAGCGTCGGCCGGTGCGCATGAACCAGGTGCGTGACGACGTAGTCGAGTTGCGCGAGGCTGCGCGACGCCGGGTACGGCACGGACAAACCGAGCATGTCGCCGAGCATCGCGATCGATACCTGCACGCCGACGCCGGCGAGGAAGCCGACCAGCACCGTGCGCGACAGGAAATCGGCGAGAAAACCGAGCTTGAAGATGCGTGCGAGCAGCAGCATCGCGGCGGTCAGCAACGCGACCATGCCGGCCAGCGCCGCATAGTCGGCGCTGCCGGCCGGCGCCATCGACGACAGCCGGCTCGCGAAAATCGTCGCGGTCGCGGAATCGGCGGCGACCACGAGATGGCGCGACGCGCCGAAGCACGCGAACGCAACGAGCGGCAGGAACACCGTATAGAGCCCCGTAACGGCCGGCATGCCGGCGATGCGCGCGTAGCCGAGCACCTGCGGGATGTCCATCGACGCGAGCGACATGCCCGCGAAGATGTCGCGCATCGCCGCCGCCCGGCGGACCGGGAGGATGCCTTTCAGCAGCCGCACGCGTGACGAACGGCTTTCGTTGGAATCTTGCATAGGTGAAATGCGTGAGGTCGAGTGGCGGGGGCCACGAACGGGTGCGCGACGGTGTCGCCTGTCGCTCACCGTCGCCGGACGGGCCGCATGGGCCGCACGCCAACGCGAGCAGCACACCGACGACGCCTGCGACGTCCGCATGATTGCATGGATCGCGGATCCCGCGTAGCGAAGCGCAAAGGCGTGCCGTCATGGCTTCCGGCCGATTGCATGCTGGCGGATGGCGCGTCCGGCAACCGGCTCGCGCGCCGGCTTGCGGTGATGTCGATTCGCGGCTCGCCTTCACCGTAATGCAGAGGACACCTGCACAATGGTGAGCCGATTCGGGAGCCGATCGCCCCGCCTTCACGGCACGCGTCCGGAACCCGATGGCACAATCACGGTCCCTTTCATGTGCCCTTCATCGGGCGCGCGCCGCATCGCGGCGCCGATTCAACGCACGAGAAAGCCCCTGTCCGCCTCTATGACCCTGAACGAATCCTGGTTTGCGCCGCTCGTCGGCATCCTCGTCCTGCTCGCCGCCGCCGGCGCGATCACCGCCGTCGTCCACTTCCTGCTGTTTCGCGTGGTCGCGCGGCTCGCGCGGCTGTCCGCCACGCGCGTCGACGACGCGCTGTTCGAATTCGGCGCCTTCAAATGGCTGAACCGCATCGTCCCGTTCGTCGTGATCAAGCTCGGGCTCGGCGCGGTGTCCGGCATTCCCGGCCTGGTCGCGCAGGTGGTCGACAAGGTGCTGTTCGCGCTGATCGTGTTCCTCGTGACGATGACCATCAGCGCGACGCTGTCCGCGCTCGAACACACGCACCGCACCGCGCAACGCGATCAGCCGCGTCTGTCGCTGAAAGGCGCGATGCAGCTGGTCAAGCTCGTGATGTTCATCACGGCCGCGCTCGTCGTGATCGGCGATGCGACCGGCAAGCAGATCGGCCTGCTGCTGTCCGGCATCGGTGCGATGTCCGCGGTGCTGATGCTGATCTTCAAGGACACGCTGCTCGGCCTCGTCGCCGGCGTACAGCTGTCGTCGAACGACATGCTGCGGATCGGCGACTGGATCACGATGCCGTCGGCCGGCGCGGACGGCACGGTCATCGACATCACGCTGAACACCGTCAAGGTCGCGAACTTCGATCACACGATCATCACGGTGCCGACCTGGAAACTGATCACCGAGAGCTACCAGAACTGGCGCGGCATGACCGAAGCGGGCGGTCGCCGCATCAAGCGCGCGCTGTTCATCGATGCGACGAGCGTGCGCTTTCTCACGAACGACGAGATCGAACGGCTCGAACGCCTGACGCTGCTGAAGGACTATCTCGAAGACAAGGTCGACGCGATCGAGCAATGGAACGGCACGCTCGGCGCGGCCGGCGAGTGCCCGGCGAACCGCCGCCAGCTGACGAATCTCGGCACGTTCCGCGCGTACGTCGCGAACTACCTGAAGGGCCATCCGCGCATTCGCCGCGACATGACGAACATGGCGCGGCAACTGCCGCTCACGGCCGAAGGCATTCCGCTCGAACTGTACTGCTTCACCGACACGACGACGTGGGTCGACTACGAGACCATCCAGGCCGACCTGTTCGACCACCTGATCGCGGTGCTGCCGGAGTTCGGGCTGCGCGTGTACCAGCATCCGTCGGGCTTCGACATGCGCCAGATGGTCGACGCCGCGCAGCCCGGGTTGCAGGCGCCGCGCGCGGCGTGATACCGGCCATGGCGGCAGGCCACCGGCCGCCGCGTGCCGTGCCGGCGGGCGGCAACGCTCACCGCGCCGCGCACTCCGACGCGAGCCGCCCCAGCACCTTCAGCGCGTCCTCGATCTGCCGCGACCACGGGTAGCTGTAGTTGAGCCGGATGAAATGCCGGTAATCGGTGCCGGCCGAGAACATGTGCCCGGGCCCGACCGTGATCCGCTGCGCGAGCGCCAGCGTGTACAGCTTCATCGCATCGACCTGCGGCGGCAGCTCGACCCACAGCACGTACCCGCCCTGCGGCTGCGACAGCCGCGTGCCTTCCGGGAAGAAGCGCCGCACCATCGCGCTCATCAGGCTCGCCTGCTGCGCATACTGCTTGCGCATGCGCCGCAGGTGAAAATCGTAGCCGTCGTGTTTCAGGTACTCGGCGATCGCGAGTTGCTCGATCGCGGGCGTCGCGAGCGTATTCAGGAATTTCAGCTTCTCGACCTGGTCGCGGTAACGGCCCGGCATCGCCCAGCCGATCCGGTAGCGCGGCGACAGGCTCTTCGTGAACGACGCGCAATGCAGCACCAGTCCGTCGCGATCGAACGACTTCAGCGCGCTCGGCGCCGTATCGCCGAAGTGCAGCTCGTGATAGACGTCGCTCTCGATCGCCGGCACGCCGTGCTTCGCGAGCAGTTCGACCAGCGCGCGCTTGCGCGCATCGGGCATCTGGAAGCCGAGCGGATTCTGGAAGTTCGGCATCACCATGCAGGCCGCGATGCGCTCGTTCGCGAGGATTCGCCCGAGCGCGTCGAGATCGATGCCGTCGCCCGGGTGCGTCGCGACTTCCAGCGCGCGCATGCCCATCCGCTCGATCGCGTGCAGCATCGCATAGAAGGTCGGCGACTCCACCGCGATCGTGTCGCCCGGTTTCGCCACCGCCTGCAGGCACAGGTTGATCGCCTCGGTCGCGCCGATCGTCATCACGATCTCGCCGGGCTCGACCGCGACTCCGCGCTCCGCATAGCGCCGCGCGATCTGGCGGATCAGTTCCTGGTTGCCGGGCGGCAGGTCGTCGATCACGCCCCAGCGCGTGCGGCGCCGCCCGATCGCCTGCGCATAGCGCGCGAGGCGCTGCACCGGAAACTGCGACGCGTCGGGATACGGCGAGCCGAGCGGCACCGCGTCGTCGCGCGCGATCGAGCGCAGCGTCGACAGCACGAGCCGGCTCACGTCCACGGCCGACGGCTCGGCGGCCGGCGCGGAGACATGCAGCTCGGCCTCGGCCGGCGCCGCCGCGCGCGCCCGCACGAAGTAGCCCGACTGCGGCCGGCTTTCGATCAGGCCGCGGCTTTCCAGCACGAGGTACGCGCGCAGCACGGTCGTGACGCTGAGCTGCTGCTGCCGGCTCGCCTGCCGCACCGACGGAATCCGCTCGCCGGGCCGGTACACGCCCCGCTCGATCTGCGCCTGGAGATCGTCGGCCAGTTGTTCGTAACGCTTCACGCGCCTCCCTTTCAACTTCCCTTCAGCAACACAGTTGCGATCCGCACTGTCTGAATGGCCGAAACTGTACTCTTTTTTGAAGTGAACAGGTGTACACACAGCGGGACGGAGGCCGCGCGTACTCTGCACGCATCGACCCCGACACCCGCATCATGAAAAAGAAATCCGCCACCGCGCGCATCGAACCGTACACCCACCCGGCCGCCGGCTGGGGCGCGCTGAAAGCCGTCACGATCAACCTGATCAAGGAAAAGGTCGCCGGCGGCAACTACCGCACGCTGCTGCGCCAGAACCAGCCGGACGGCTTCGACTGCCCGGGTTGCGCGTGGCCCGACCGCCAGCACGCATCGACGTTCGAATTCTGCGAGAACGGCGTGAAGGCCGTGGCCGCGGAAGCGACGAGCAAGCGCGTGACGCCCGACTTCTTCGCCGCGCACACGGTGACCGAACTGCTCGAACAGTCGGATTTCGAACTCGAACAGCACGGCCGGCTCACCGACCCGATGGTGTACGACGCGCAAACCGACCGCTACGTGCCGATCGCGTGGGACGACGCGTTCGCGCTGATCGCGCGCCACCTGCGCGCGCTGCCCGACCCGAACCAGGCCGCGTTCTATACGTCCGGCCGCGCCAGCAACGAAGCCGCGTTCCTCTACCAGTTGTTCGTGCGCCTGTACGGCACCAACAACTTCCCCGACTGCTCGAACATGTGTCACGAGGCGACGAGCCGCGGGTTGCCGGCGTCGGTCGGCGTCGGCAAGGGCACCGTCACGCTCGACGATTTCGAGCATGCGGATACGCTGCTGATCTTCGGCCAGAACCCCGCGACCAATCACCCGCGGATGATGGGCGAGCTGCGCGAGTGCGCGAAGCGCGGCGCGACGATCGTGTCGATCAACCCGCTGAAGGAGCGCGGGCTCGAGCGCTTCGCCGATCCGCAAAGCCCGCTCGAGATGCTGACGATGTCGGGCACCAAGATCGCGTCGACGTTCATCCAGCCGACGATCGGCGGCGATTTCGCGCTGATCAAGGGGATGGCCAAGCGCGTGCTCGAACTCGACGACGCCGCGCGCGCCGCCGGTGCGCCGCGGGTGCTCGACACCGCGTTCATCGACGCGCACACGGCCGGCTTCGACGCGTTCGCCGACGATCTGCGCGCCGAAAGCTGGTCCGCGCTGACCGCGGAAAGCGGCGTGCCGTACGAGCAGATCGACGCGCTCGCGCAACTCTATGCACGCAGCGAACGCGTGATCGCGACGTGGGGAATGGGCATCACGCAGCACAAGCATTCGGTCGCGACGGTGCAGATGCTGACCAATCTGATGCTGATGCGCGGCAACATCGGCCGCCCCGGCGCCGGCCTCTGCCCGGTGCGCGGTCATTCGAACGTGCAGGGCAACCGCACGGTCGGCATCGAGGAAAAGCCGTCGCAGGCGTTTCTCGACCGGCTCGGCCACGTGTTCGATTTCGAACCGCCGCGTCATCACGGTTACGACGTCGTCGAGACGATCGAAGGGATGCTCGACGGCCACGTGAAGGTGCTGATCGGCCTCGGCGGCAACTTCGCGATGGCGACGCCCGACACGCCGCGCACGTGGGAAGGCATGCGCCGCTGCGAACTGTCGGTGCACATCACGACGAAGCTGAACCGCAGCCATCTGATCCACGGCCGCGACGCGCTGATCCTGCCGACGCTCGGCCGCACCGAGATCGACCTGCAGGACAACGTCGCGCAAGGCGTGACGGTCGAGGATTCGATGAGCATGGTGCACGTGTCGTACGGGATGAACAAGCCCGCTTCGCCGAACCTGATGTCGGAGCCCGCGATCGTCGCGCACATGGCGCACGCGCTGTTCGGCAGCGGCAAGATCGACTGGCTCGCGTACAAGGATGACTACGCGAAGATCCGCGACGCGATCGAGGCGACGCTCGACGGCTTCTACGACTACAACACGCGCATCGCGCGGCCGGGCGGCTTCCATCTGCGCGTGGCCTCGCGCGACCGCGAATGGCTCACGCCGACGGGCAAGGCGAACTTCATCGCGCACGCGCTGCCGACCGACACGCCGATCCAGCGTGCCCGCGCGCTGCACGGCGAACGGCTGATGACGCTGATGACGACGCGCTCGCACGATCAATACAACACGACCGTCTACGGGCTCGACGACCGCTACCGCGGCGTGTTCGGGCAGCGCCGCGTGGTATTCGTCAACCGCGACGATCTCGCGATGCTCGGCCTGAAAGCCGGCGAATGGGTCGACATGGAAACCGTGTGGCACGACGGCATCGAGCGGCGCGCGGCGGGCTTCCTGCTCGTCGAATACGACATCCCGCGCGGCTGCATCGGCGCGTACTACCCGGAAACCAATCCGCTCGTGCCGCTCGACAGCGTCGGCGACGTGTGCAACACGCCGACGTCGAAATCGGTGCCCGTGCTGCTGCATCGCGCGGCCGCGCCGGCCTCGATCGCCGCCTGACGGAGCACGCCGATGATCGTTCGTCCGCGCGAACACTGGCTGCGGATGCTGCTCGTCTGGAACGGCTCGGTGCTGCCGACCATCCTGCCGCAGCTCGTGCTGACGCTCGCGATCAGTCTCGTCGCCGTGTGGGGCGGCGGCCGCGTGCTCGGCGAGAAGGTGCCGCTGAATCCGACGCCGTTCACGCTGATCGGCCTGACGCTCGCGATCTTCGCCGGGTTTCGCAACAACGCCAGCTACGAACGCTATCGCGAGGGCCGGCAGCTGTGGGGCGGCGTGCTGACCGCCACGCGCACGCTGGTGTCGCAGGCGCTCTGCTACGGCGCGGTGGACCGTGACGACGCATCGCGCCGCGCGTTCGTGCGCACGGTCGTCGCGTTCGTCTACACGCTCAAGCATCAACTGCGCGGCAGCGACCCGGCCGCGGACCTGCGTGGGCTGCTCGATGGCGCCACCTATGCGCGCGTCGCCGCTTCCCGGTTTCGCCCGGTCGTCATCGTGCACGCGCTGCGCGAAGCGTTCGCCGCGCGCGCCGATGCGGGCCAGCTCGCCGACACGCGGCTGTGGATGCTCGATGCGCGCCTCGACGATCTCGTCGCGATGGTGAGCGGCTGCGAGCGCATCGCGTCGACGCCGATCCCGTTTTCATACGACGTGCTGCTGCACCGGACCATCTACGCGTATTGCGTGTTGCTGCCGTTCGGCCTCGTCGATTCGATCGGCGCGGCGACACCTTTCGTAACAGTTTTCGTCGCCTATACGCTGATCGCGCTCGACGCCATCGCCCACGCGATCGCCGAGCCGTTCGGCGACGGGCCGAACCATCTCGCGCTCGACGCGATGACGCGGCAGATCGAGCGCACGCTGCTCGAACTGAACCGCGAGCCGCTGCCGGCCGAGGTGATGCCCGGTCCGTCGTACCGCCTCACCTGACTCGCTTCACCTGACTCGCGCCGCTCAATCGCGGCGGCCGCGCAGGAAGCCGCCGTGCTCGGCGGTTGCGTCCGCGATCCGCCGCAGCAGCACGATGCCGTTCAGCAACGCCTGCGCCGCGTCGCCGTCGCGCGCGGCCATGCGACCGCGCAACAGGCGGGCCGCCGCGTCGCAGGTCTGTTCGAGCCGCGTGAAATCCGCACGGGCGACGCGAGCGCGCACCACCGCCGCCACACGGCGCGCGACCGGTTCGCGCGTGGCCAGTTCGGCAAGCGACAGCAGGCTGTCGCCGATTCCCCAGATCGCGAGCAGGTCGCGCATGTCGCGCTCGATCAGCGTCTGCGGCAGGCTGCCCGCGAAACCGAGCTCGCGCGCGAGACGGTCGGCCGTGCGGCTCAGCCACGCACTTGCGTGCCACGCCCCCGGATCGCGCGCGATCTCCGCCAGATCGCGACGCACCGCGCGGTGCAGACGCCGCCGGCTCGTGCCGGGATCGCCGGGAAACACCAGCGCGAAGATCAGCGCGCCGAACGCGATGCCGAGCATCGTCGCGAGCGCGCTGTTCAGGAACGCGGCGTCGCCGATGCGCGTCGTGTTGTCCGGCGACGTGAAATTCCAGAAGAAGATCGAGAACGCGCTGCCCATCGCAGCCGTGCGCGGATGGCGCATCGCGATCCCGGTGCCGATCAGGAACACGCCGAGGATATAGGCGAGCATCTCGAAGCCCGACACCGCCGGCAGCAGGATGAAGTTGCAGACGACACCGGCGACCGCCGCGCATGCCGAGCCTTTCAGGAAGCCGATGGCCGCGCGCACCGAGTTGGGGCGGGTCGAGAACAGCGCGCCGACCACGGCCGTGATCGCGACGAACCCGCCGCCCGCCGGCCACGCGGTGAAGATCCAGATCGCCGACGCGGCCAGCACCGCGATGAACGCGCGGATGCCGTTGTGCCACGCGAGCACCGGATCGCGATGGAACGCGTAGCGCACCCGCGAAGGCGGCAGTTCGGGCCGGTCGAGCAGCGCCTGGCTCGCGAAGGCGCGCTCGAACCCGCCGAGCAGCGCCGCCAGCCGATCGAGCGTGAGCAGGCGCGACGTGTCCGGCGCGGCGGCCTCGGCACGCAGCGCATCGCCCACGCGTGCGCGCAGTGCGGCCATCCTCGGCTGCGCGTCGCCCGATGCGGCGATACCGTCGAGCACGCGCGCCACCTCGTCGACCAGCGGGTCCGACGCATCGTGCGCGCGCGCCGCGTGCTCGCGGATCGCCTGCGCCGCCGCCTGCGCCGTCAGCACGCCGAGCGCCGCCGCGCGCAAATGGCCGATCGCGCCGCGCACCGGCGGTGCGCCGGCCGCCGCATATTCCGCCGCGGTGTCGAGTTCGAGCGCGTCCGCGAACAGCCGGTGCACGGCCGCGCCGTTCGGCTCGCGGCGCAGCGCGCCCGCGCCGAGCGCCACCGCACGCTCGAGATAGCGCGCGAGCCGCGTCCGGACATCGTGCAGCGGCGCGCCCGGCGCGAACACCGTGTCGAACAGCGCCGCGCACAGGATGCCGACCACCACGTATAGAAACCGCGCGACCGCGATATCGAATGCATGCAGCGGCGCCGATACCGCATCCATCGCGACGATCGCGGCCGTATAACCGGCGAGCACCGCCGCATACGCGCGAAAATTCCGCTGGAACGTCGCGACGCCCGCACACAGGCCGATCCACGCGGCAAGCGCCGGCAGGAACAGCTCGGGCGTCTGCGCAAACGCACCGGTCAGCGCGAGCGCGACGGCCGCCCCGATCGCGGTGCCGAGAATCCGGTACTGGCTCTTCGACAGCCCCATCCCGCGGCTGCCCTGCGCGACGATCCACACGGTCGACGCGGCCCATTTCGGATCGTCAAGATTCATCCGAAACGCGATATAGAGCGCGAGCAGCGAGGCGGCCGTATTGCGGAGCGCGAAGGCAAGCGCGCCGGGCGGCAGCGTCGGGCGCGCGTCGCGCAGCGCGGCCCGGACGGCCGCGAGCGTCGGCATGCTGGGGAAGGCGAATTTCATGCGGCGAGCATACGGTCGCGCCCCGCGCGCCACTACGGGGCAGCGGCGGGATGCGTTATTGCAGCGGGCGGGATAATCGGCTCGACCTGCAGCGTTCCGGTCCGTGACGGTAAGATGCGCGCAGGCCGAACATTGAAACGAATCGCATGGACCTCGAGAGCATCCGGATATTCCTGCGCGTGGTGGAGCGCGGCAATTTCACCGCCGCCGCCACGCAACTCGACATGCCGCTCAGCCGCGTGAGCCGCAAGATCAAGCAGCTCGAGGAGGACCTCGGCGTCCAGCTGCTGTACCGCACGACGCGCCGCGTATCGGTCACCGAAGCCGGGCGCGACTATTACGAACGCTGCCTGCGCGCCGAGGAGATCCTGCTCGACGCGGACCGTCAGGTGCGCGCGCTGCGCACGGAACCCGAAGGCACGCTGCGCGTGCTGGTGCCCTACGCGATCGGCCTGTTCGAACTGGAGCCGGCGCTCGCCGAGTTTCGCCGGCGCTACCCCCTGGTCCAGCTCGTGCTGATCTACGACAACAGCGCGCTCGACCTCGTCGAACACGGCTTCGACGTCGCGCTGCGCACCGGCGTGCTGAGCGATTCCGGCTATGTCGCGCGCTCGCTCGGCTGGTCGCACGCGAAGTTCGCGGCCAGCCCGCACTATCTCGACCGCGCGGGCCGGCCGCGCACGCCGCAGGACCTCGCCGATCACGACATCCTGTTCGTCGGCCGCGACACGCCGGGCCTGACGCTGCGCCTCACCAACGCCGCCGGCGACGTCGCCGACGTGCCGGTGCGGCCCGTGCTGATCTCGAACGAATCGGTCACGGTGCTGCGCCAGGCAGCGAGCGGCGGCGGCATCGCACTGATTTCGACCCACTTCACCACCCGGCGGCTCGAGAGCAACGAACTCGAAATCGTGCTGCCCGACTGGCATCGCACCGACGACGTCGAGCTGCACGCGCTCTACCCGAAGCGCGCGACGCTCGACAGCAAGGTGCGCGCGTTCGTCGAGTTCCTGACGGAAGTCTTCACCGCGTGGCGGACCGCGTCGCAGAGCCTGTAATCGATGCATGTCTGCTGCATTATTGCAGTGCAGGAAAGGAATTAATGAGCATGCGAGCGTTGATCGCCGCTCGCCGCATCGTTAGCCTGTGGCGATGAAAAATCACCACACACGCTACGGCAGCCACCTGAGCGCTGCCCGCCGACGCATCACGCGCGTCGCGCCTTCCTGACCGGCCGGCCCGCGTCCCGAAGCCCGTCACGGCTTCGCCATTCCGATTCACCGCTCGAACCGTACACCGCACGCGACAGCACCCCTCGGCGGGCCGCCGTGCGGCGTGCGTGCATCCGTCCGTTGCGCGCTTCGCCGCGCGCCTGCACGTCGCGTGCAGGCGCGGCGAACGGCATGCGCCGTACGGCCTTCGTCCATCACGCAGGAACGCCATGTCCTCTCCCTCGTCTTCAGGCCCGCTGTCGGGCGGCCGGCTCGTCATCGGCACGATCGCGGTCTCGCTGGCGATGTTCATGAACGTGCTCGATTCGTCGATCGCGAACGTCGCGATCCCGACGATCTCGGGCGACCTCGGCGTGTCGGTCGACGAAGGCACGTGGGTGATCACGATCTTCGCGGCGGCGAACGCGGTGTCGATTCCGCTGACCGGCTGGCTCACGCAGCGCTTCGGCCAGGTACGCCTGTTCGTCACGTCGATCCTGCTGTTCGTGTTCGCGTCGTGGCTGTGCGGGATCGCACCGAACCTGCCGACGCTGCTCGCCGCGCGAATCCTGCAAGGTGCGGTGGCGGGGCCGCTCGCGCCGTTGTCGCAGGCGCTGCTGCTCGGCGCGTGGCCACGGCAGAAGTCGTCGACGGCGCTCGCGCTGTGGTCGATGACGGCGCTCGTCGGGCCGATCGCGGGGCCGTCGCTCGGCGGCTGGATCACGTACGACTACAACTGGTCGTGGATCTTCTACATCAACATTCCGGTCGGCTTCTTCGCGGCGGCCGTCACGTGGTTCGTGTTCCGCGATCGCGAATCCGCCACGCGCCGCCTGCCGATCGACACGGTCGGCCTGCTGCTGCTCGTGCTGTGGGTCGCCTCGCTACAGATCATGCTCGACAAGGGCAAGGATCTCGACTGGTTCAACTCGCCCGTCGTCGTCGCGCTGGGCATCGTCGCGCTGATCGGCTTCGCGTTCTTCCTCGTGTGGGAACTGAACGAAGCCAATCCGATCGTCGACCTGCGCCTCTTCACGCAGCGCAATTTCGCGGGCGGCACGATCGCGATCTCCGTCGCGTATGGGATGTTCTTCGGCACGCTCGTGCTGCTGCCGCAATGGATGCAGGGCTATCTCGGCTACCGCGCGGTCGATTCGGGGCTCGCCACCGCGCCGCTCGGGGTGTTCGCGATCCTGCTCACGCCGGTCATGGGGCGCCTGCTGCCGCGCACCGATCCGCGTTATATCGCGACGCTCGCATTCGTCGGCTTCGCGGTCGTGTTCATGATGCGCACGACCTTCTACACCGACGTGTCGCACTGGGATCTGGTGCTGCCGACGCTGCTGCAAGGCATTCCGATGGCGATGTTCTTCGTGCCGCTGACGTCGATCATCCTGTCCGGGCTGCCGCCGGAAAAGATTCCGGCGGCAGCCGGCCTGTCGAATTTCGGCCGCACGTTCTGCGGTGCGGTGGGCACGTCGCTGATCAGCAATGCGTGGAACGACCGCACGATCCTGCACCACGTGCGGCTCACCGAACAGGCGAGCGTCACCAATCCGGTCTTCACGCAGCAGCTCGACACGACCCGTTCGCTGCTGCACCTGAGCCCCGATTCGGCGCTTGCGTTCTTCAATGCGTCGGTCGATTCGCAGGCGGCCGTGATGGGCTTGAACGACATCTTCTACGTGTCGGCGATCATCTTCATCGCGATCATTCCACTCATCTGGATCACGAAACCGGCGCGCTCGGGTGGCGGCGATGCCGATGCGGCGGCGGCCGGCGCGCATTGATCCGCAGGCGTTGCGGCGCCGCTCCGTGCGCCGGCATCGCGACGACCGCGAGATTCGCCGGTAACGGCGACATCCGGGACGAGCGGCCGTCCCGCAGCGGGCGCTCGTTGTGTATCGAATCGTTTCAACGCGCCAACGGCGTCAAATGCTGCGGGTATACTCCGTCGTCAGCCGCCTGCCGTCTCGTCGTCCGTCAAAAGCGGCCCGATTCCGGGCGGTTTCGTCGCGAAGCTTCGCGTTTCGCCACCCCGCGCCCCAGCCTCGATACGAGACACCCGACGACCGACCATGAAACGATTCCTGCTGCTCCTGCCCGCCGCCCTGCTCGCCGCCTGCGGTTCCGCGCCCTCGTCCGATTCGGCCTCTGCGTCCGGCGCCGCGCCGATGATCTACGTGTCGTCGCAACGTCCGGCCTACGCGGTCGCGAATTGCCTCGACAGCCGCCTGTCCGGCACCGAGCAATCGCAGCACAACGGCGTGACCGATATCTCCGTCGGCTCGAATTCGTACTTCGTCACGCTGACGCCGTCGGGCAACGGCTCGGTGATCAAGGTCGTGCGCGGCTCGGGCAACGAGCCGGCCGAGGAAGCGATGCGTTTCGCGATCGCGCGCTGCGCGATCTGACGCCCACCAGCGCCGGGCGCCTGCCCGGCCCGCCTGCCTGCCCGCCGCTGCGCGCCAACCGGCGCGCCCGCCGAATATTTTCATCCGGGTGCTCGTCGATGAGAGAATCGCACCACGATTCCCTTTCGATGGAGCCCGCATGAAGCACCTGCTGTCCCGGCTGTTCGTCAGCGCCGCGCTCGTCGCGCTTGTTCCGGCGCTGCCGGCGCAGGCTGCCACGCCGCCCGGCATCTTCGTCGTCGCCACGCAGCTCGGCGAATTCACGACCCTCGACCCGAGCGGGATCTACGAGCTGGTGCCGTCCGAATACGTCGCGAACACCTACGAACGGCTGGTGCGCGTCGACCTGAAGGACCCGACGCGCTTCGACGGACAGATCGCGCAATCGTGGACGGTCGGCGCCGACGGCGTGACCTACACGTTCAAGCTGCGCCCGGGCCTCACGTTCCATTCCGGCAATCCGGTCACCGCCGACGACGTCGCGTGGTCGCTGCAGCGCACCATCCTGCTCGACAAGGGGCCGGCCGGCGTGCTCGCCGATCTCGGCCTCACGAAGGCGAACGTCACGCAGAAGGTGCGCGTGGTCGATCCGCAAACCGTCGTGCTCGAAACCGACCGCAAGTACGCGCCGAGCTTCGTGCTCAACGTGCTGAGCGCGTGCCCGGCCTCGGTCTTCGACAAGAAGCTGCTGCTGTCGCACCAGCAAGGCAACGATTTCGGCAGCGGCTGGCTGCGCACCAACGACGCGGGCTCGGGCCCGTACCAGCTCGTCAAGTGGACGCCGAACGAAACCATCGTGCTGCAGCGCTTCGACAAATACCGCACGCCGTATCCGATGAAGCGCGTGGTGCTGCGCCACGTGCCCGAAGCCTCCGCGCAACGGCTGCTGCTGGAGAACGGCGACGCCGACGCCGCGCGCAACCTGAGCCCCGACAGCCTCGCCGCGCTGTCGAAGGCCGGCAAGATCAAGGTCGCGTCGTGGCCGGTGTCGGCGCTGCTGTACCTGAGCCTGAACACGAAGAACCCAAACCTCGCGAAGCCCGAGGTGCAGCAGGCGATGAAATGGCTCGTCGACTACGACGGCATCCAGCGCAACATCGTCAGCACGACCTACAAGGTGCATCAGACCTTCCTGCCCGAAGGCTTCCTCGGCGCGTCGAACGCGCGGCCGTACAAGCAGGACGTCGCGAAGGCGAAGGCGCTGCTCGCGAAGGCCGGCTTGCCGAACGGCTTCGACGTGACGATGGACATGCCGAACGACTATCCGTACCTCGAGATCGCGCAGGCGCTGCAAGCGAACTTCGCGCAGGGCGGCATCCGCGTGAAGCTGATCCCGGGCGACGCGAAGCAGGCGATCGGCAAGTACCGCGCCCGCCAGCACGACATCTTCGTCGGCGAATGGTCGCCCGACTACATGGACCCGAACAGCAACGCGCGTGGTTTTGCGTGGAATCCGGACAACTCGGACCAGTCGCCGACCAAGATGCTCGCGTGGCGCAACAGCTGGGACATTCCGCAACTGACGAAGGACACCGAGGCCGCGCTCGTCGAGCCGTCGCCTGCGAAGCGCGCGCAGCGTTACGAAGCGCTGCAGAAGGCCGTGCTCGCGAACTCGCCGTTCATCATCATGTTCGAGAAGGTCGTGCAGGTCGCCACGCGCCCCGGCGCGACCGGGCCGGAAATCGGGCCGATCAACGATCTCGTGTCATACCGCACGCTCGCGAAGTAATCGCGGCGGCCTGCCCGCGCGGATCATCGCCGCGGGCCGCCGTACCGGCGCCGGGCCTGCGCCGGCACGGCACCCTGCGGCGATCTACAATGACCGGCACCGCGCGGCTACCGCGCCGGGCACACGTAACGGGACCACAACATGCATTCGAGCGAGCACGCAGTGTGCGTGGCGATCAACGACAACAACCGCGCGTGGTACGAAATGCTCGTGCCGTTCCTGCTGTCGCTGCGGCACGCCGGCTACGACGGGCGGATCGCGGTGATCGGCTACGGGCTGTCCGAACGCAAGCGGCAAATTCTCGCGAGCCAGTCGGTCGACGTGATCGACGCGTCGGACGCCTACGCGCTGCCGGTCGGCCGGTTCATCGAGGCCGCCGAGTATTGCGCGCGCCATCCGCAGATCCGCAAGCTCGCGCTGTACGACGCGGACATCTGGTTCTGCGCACCGCAGTTCGACCTGTTCTCGCAGATCGGCGACGACCGGCTCCACGTGTGCCCCGACCCGCTGTTCTGCACGTTCGTCGTCACGCCGCTGATCGGCGAGCGGCGCGACCATCACTGGCGCCTCGTCGTCGACGAGGTCAATGCGCGCCACGGCGGTGCGCTGCAAGCCGGGCTCGTCGCCGGGACCGCCGACGCATGGGCGCGTTATGCCGACCATCTGCGCGACTGCCTCGCCCGCGTCGGCACCGATTTCCAGGAATGCTTCGGCATCGATACGACGTTCCTGCATCTGTGGAGCGCGCAAGGCGAAACGGCGTTGCTCGACCCGGTCCAGAACTTCGTCAGCAAGTACGGCATCCACGAATCGTTCGACGCGGGCAGCGGCAAGACGACGCTCAGGTATCACGGCGAGCCGATCCGCGCGCTGCACATGACCGGCGACATCCGCTTCCTCGACCGGTGGCGCTACTACGCGAACCACACCGACGCCGCACTGCGCGACGGCACGCCGTTCGCGCTGTCGGACGGCACGCCGGCGCCGTCCGACGCACTCGCCGCACGCATCGCGGCGGCGGATTACGTGCGATCGGCCGGGCTGACCGTTGCGTCCGCCGCGCTCGAGACAAGCGCGGGCGCCTATCTGCAGGCGCTCGACGAACCGGGCGGCACGATGCTCGTCGGCAGCGGGAACCACGAAGTCGTGTTCACCGCGACCCGCGACATCGCGCGGCTGAACGTCTACGTCACGCATCCGTCCGGCTCGCCGTCGCCGCTGCTGTGCGAGGTGCGCGTCGACGGCCACGCGCAGCGCAAGGGCACCGAACTGATGGCGCATTTCTGGTACCAGGTGGCGGCCGGCGCCGTCGTCACGCTGCGCGCGACGAGCCTCGGCGGCCAGCAATGCAACGCGATCTGGCGGCTGCGCGAAGCGCCGGACATGCGGCAGTAAGCGGCCGGCCCGCACCCGTTCAATTGAACGCCGCCCATACCAGGTACGCATTCAGCCCGACGATCACGGCCGTCGCCACGCCGGCGACGATCCGCAGCGGCATCCGCATCGCGTAGGCGCCCATCACGTCTTCGCGCGCCGACAGTATCAGCAGCGCGATCATCGGCATCGGCAGCACGAAACTCAGCACGACCTGGCTGGCCACCATCGCCCGCGTGACGTCGCAGCCGAGCGCGACCACCATGAACGCGGGCACGATCGTCACCGCGCGCCGCACCCAGATCGACAGGCGGCGACGGATGAAGCCCTGCATCACGACCTGCCCCGCCATCGTGCCGACCACCGAGCTCGACACGCCGGAGGTCAGCAGCGCGACGAGAAACAGCGCGCCGGCCGCCGGCCCGAGCACCGGGATCAGCGTGTGATACGCGTCGCCGATGTCGGTCATGCCCGGCGCGGCCGCATGAAACGCCGACGACGCCATCATCACCATCGCGAGATTCACGAACCCGGCAAGCCCCAACGCGACCACGACTTCGCGGTTCGAGAAACGCACGAGCCGCCGCCGCTCTCCGTCGTCGCGCGGCGCGGTGCGATCCTGCGTGAGGCCCGAATGCAGATACAGCGTGTGCGGCATGATCGTCGCGCCGATGATGCCGACCGCGATCGTCAGCGCCGCGTGATCGGGAATCTGCGGGACCACCAGATGGAACGCGGCCGCGTGCCAGTCCTGCGGCGCGATCAGCAGTTCGCCGAGATAGCACGCGCCGATCACGCCGACCAGCGCCGCGATCGCCGCTTCCAGCGGCCGGAAGCCGCGCTTTTCGAGCGCGAGGATCGCGCAGGTCGCGAACGCGGTTGCGATCATCCCCGCGAACAGCGGCAGGTGGCACAACAACCCGAACGCGAGCGCGCCGCCGAGGAATTCGGCGAGGTCGGTCGCCATCGCGGCGATCTCGGATGCGATCCACATCCCCCACACGACCGGCGCGGGGAAACGGTCGCGGCACAGCTCCGCGAGATTGCGGCCGGTCACGATGCCGAGCTTCGCCGACATCGCCTGAAACAGCATCGCGATCGCGTTCGCGGCCAGCACGACCCACAGCAGCCGGTAGCCGTATGCGGCGCCGGCCTGGATGTTGGTCGCGAAGTTGCCGGGGTCCATGTAGCCGATCGACGCGATCACGGCCGGGCCGATGAACGGCAGCAGCGCGGCGACGCCGGTGCGGCGCCCTTCGAGCGCGGCGCGCACCGCGCCGTCGGTGGGCTCGGTGGACAGGCCCGGCAGCGCGAGGCCGCCGGCGGGTTTGCTCGGGACGACGGGAATCATGGTGAGTATTTATTCCGTTCGAATGAGGAAGGCCGATTCGGGGATCGCGGCTCGCCACAGCAGCAAGCCGCATGCCGGCCACGACGAGACGCCGGCGGCGTTACAGCGGCACGACGTCGGGACGATTGCGCGGAAACTGCGCGATCACGTCCGGTGCGACGTTCAGGTGCGCTTCGACGAGCTGCGGCGGCGTATGCGCGAGCCAGTCGGACAACGACACCTCCGCATAGCGGTCGGTCTTGAAAATCTCGAGGAACACGAGGTCAGTCTGCCCGGTGTTCTGCACGTAGTGGCCGAGGCTCTTCTTCACATAGCCGACGTCGCCCGCGCGGAAATCGGCCGTCTGCGCCTTCGGCCCCGTGTCGAATACGGTCATCCGCGCCTCGCCCTGCAGGTAGTACTGCCATTCGTCGGCGTTCGGGTGCCAGTGCAGCTCGCGCATGCCGCCCGGATGCACGGTGACGAGCGCCGCCGCGACGGTCGTCGACACGTTGAAGTTGGTGCTGTCCGCGATCCGCACCTCGCCGCCGCGCGTCTTCCTGACCGGCTTCATGTCGCCGAGCGAAAAGATGAACGGATGCGGCGGCACACCGGCCGATGCGGCCGACGCGCGCTGCGCGTCCGCGAGCGGGCCCGGCTCGTCGCCCTGGAAGATCCACAGGTTGTCGAGCGGCACGTTCCGGAACGCGTCGGCCGGCACGCCGAAGTTGAGCGCGAGCACGTCGGGCGGCGTATGCGCGATCCAGTCGGTCAGCAACAGCGTGTTGAATTCCGATGCGCGACCGTTATCGAACGCGAGCAGGAATTCGGCGCCGTCGCTGCCGAGGCCCTGCAGCGAATGCGGCAGGCCGGGCGGGAAATACCAGAGATCGCCGGTCTTGACGTCCTGCACCGACGGCCGCCCGAGTTCGTCGAGCACCGTGATCCGGCAGCGGCCGTCGAGCATGATGGCCCACTCGGCCTGCTGGTGCCAGTGCATCTCGCGAATGCCGCCGCGCGTGAGCCGCATGTTGACGCCGGAAATGGTTTCGGAAATCGCGAAATCGTCCTGCGTCACTTCGCGCGCCCATCCGCCATTCTGAATGCGTTTATGGGCATTATTGAAAGACGCCCAGAATAACGGCATCCCGTTGATATCGGTGGTCGGCGGGTCCTGAAAAGACGGGAATTGATTGGCGATGGTCGGATTTTTAGGCCCCGGGTCGGTCAGGCTCTGACGGTTGCGCGCATTCACCGCGCCTTCCGGCGGGCTGTCCGGATTACCGAACGAAGCCGCCTTCGCCGTTACCGCAATGCCCGCCGCGGCAATGGCGCCGGCCGTACTCGTCAACATCTTGCGTCGAGAAAGATTCGTCATGATTTCCTCTTCATTCCTCAATCGAGAGAATTTCCATTACGGAACACTTGCCGTTTTTCGAATTACCGAAAATCAAACATCCCGTGACGCAAGTTAAATCCATATTCATCTAAAAATTAAATGAATTATTAACCTGAATTAATGAATTAAAATGATCGACTTTAATTTTGTAATTATTGCGATGCAGCAGGGGAGAAATTATCTCTGTCAGGCATAAACGCAAAATATGTCTGACAGAGATAAACATGCCTTTCCGCCTGCTCCCGTGACCCGCCTTCGCGGCTATCACCTCCCGCCACCCCATAGTTTTTATCCGCTGGCGCGAATGATTTTGGCTTTGTCAGATAGATGACATCGAATCATCAAATGACAACGATCTAACAGCTCGATGACCTGCGCCTTCGCCCATACCGTCGAATCCCGCTTTGCCGAGCTGACGCCGACCGCGAAGCGCATCGCGAGCTACATGCTCGCGAACCTCGATCGGCTCGGCCTCGAAACCGCCGACCAGATCGCGCAGCAGACCGGCACCAGCGGCATTTCGGTCGGGCGTTTCCTGCGCAGCGTCGGTTACCGGAATCTCGACGACCTGAAACGCGAACTGCGCGGCGGCGGCGACCGCCCGTGGATGATCACCGACCGCCTCGACGAGTACCGCCGCGCCACCGCCACGCCAACGACCGTCGGCGAGCGCGACGGCCATCGCGATGGCGGCACGCTCGCGTCGTCGCTCGAGCGCGAACTCGACGCGATCCGCCACGTGTACCGGCTCGCCGAAGAACCGGTGTTCGCGCAGGTCGCGGACCGGATCGCGCATGCCGATGCCGTCTTCATCCTCGGCATCCAGTCGACCCGCGGCATCAGCAACGCATTCAGCAGCTACCTCGAATACCTGCGCCCGCGCGTGTTCTATTCCGACGGCCAGTCGGGCTCATACGTCGATTCGCTGAATTCGGAGTTCGAACGGCCGTACTGCATCGTCACCGACACGCGTGCCTATTCGCGCAGCGCGCGCCGCTATTGCCAGGCGGCCGCCGAACGCGGCCAGCCGTTCGCACTGGTCACCGATCTGTATTGCCCGTGGGCGCGCGAGTGGCCGGCCGACCTGCTGCAGGTGAAGACCGATGTCGGCCAGTTCTGGGATTCGCTCGCGCCGCTCACCTGCCTGTTCAACCTGCTGATCACCGCCGTGGTCGACCGCCTCGGTCCCGCGATCGACCGGCGCGTCGCGCGCAACCGCGAACTGCAGCGCACGTTCGACCAATTCGAATCCTGAGCAAACCGGACCGCCGATGAACCCTCACCGCCTCGTCGAAATCACGCCCGCCACGCATCGCGTGGAGATCGATCTCGTCTACGCGACCGAGCGCAACCTGACCGGCAAGCCGATCTACCGCCACGCGCACTGTCTGCTGCTCGAGCCGGCCGAAACCGCGCTGCGCCGGGCGGTGGACGTCGCCGCGCAAGCCGGCTTCACGCTGCGCATCTACGACGCGTACCGGCCGCCGCAGGCGCAGCAGGTGCTGTGGGATTTCCTGCCCGACCCGAACTTCGTCGCCGATCTCGGCCGCGGGTCGAACCACAGCCGCGGCACCGCGCTCGACCTGACGCTCGTCGGCGCGAACGGCGAGCCGCTCGACATGGGCACCGGCTTCGACGAGATGGTGGCCGCGTCGGGCCACTTTCACGCGGAGTTGCCCGAGCACGTGCAACGCAACCGGCTGCTGCTGCTCGGAGTGATGCACGCAGCCGGCTTCGCGCATATCGACAGCGAGTGGTGGCACTACGAGCTGCCTGGCTCGCACGCGCTGCCGCAGATCGACAACGCGGCGAGCGGCCCGTGGCGCCTGATGTAACGACGCCGCACGCCTCCCTTTTCATGCAGGTTCACGTTCAACGACTCAAACGACAGATGGAGATGCGCCCATGAAATTCCCGACTTCCCGGCTCGTCGCGGCGCTGGCCGCCGCGTCCCTGTGCGCCGCCGTGCCGCTTTCCGCCGCCCATGCGGAAACGCCGAAGGACATGTTCGTGATGGCCACGCTGCTCGACGAATTCACGACGCTCGATCCGGGCGAGATCTACGAGCTGGTGCCGGAGGAATACGTCGCGAACACGTACGACCGGCTCGTGCGCGTCGACTTGCGCGATCCGTCGAAATTCAACGGCGACGTCGCGCAGTCGTGGACCGTGAGCCCCGACGGCCTGACCTATACGTTCAAGCTGCGCCCGGGCCTCAAGTTCCACTCGGGCAACCCGCTGACGGCCGACGACGTCGCGTGGTCGATCCAGCGCGCGGTGCTGCTCGACAAGGGGCCGGCCGCGGTGCTGACCGGCATCGGGCTCACGAAGGCCAACGTCGCGGCGAACGTGAAGAAGCTCGACGACCAGACGGTATCGATCACGACCGACCACAAGTACGCGCCGACCTTCGTGCTCAACGTGCTCGGCTCGTGGCCCGCGTCGGTGCTCGACAAGAAGCTGCTGCTGTCGCACCAGCAGGGCAACGACTTCGGCAACGCGTGGTTGAAGACCAACGAGGCCGGCTCCGGCGCGTACAAGCTCGTCAAGTGGGCGGCCGGCGACAGCGTCGTGCTGCAACGCTTCGACGGTTACCGGCTACCGCTCGCGATGAAGCGCATCGTGCTGCGCCACGTGCCCGAAGCGGCCAGCCAGCGGCTGCTGCTGGAAAACGGCGACGTCGACGCGGCGCGCGACCTGAGCCCCGACGATCTCGCGTCGGTCGTGAAATCGGGCAAGGCGAAAGTCACGGCCTCGCCGCAGGCGACGCTGCTGTATCTCGGCCTGAACACGAAGAACCCGACGCTCGCGAAGCCCGACGTGCAGGAAGCGCTGAAGTGGCTGGTCGACTATGCGGGCATCCAGGCCAACGTCGTGAAGACGACCTACAAGGTGCACCAGACCTTCCTGCCCGAAGGTTTCCTCGGCACGCTGAATTCGAACCCGTACAAGCTCGACGTCGCGAAGGCGAAGGCGCTGCTCGCGAAGGCCGGCGTGCCGAACGGCTTCTCGGTGACGATGGACGTGCGCAACGACTATCCGTACACGGAGATCGCGCAGGCCGTGCAGGCGAACTTCGCGCAGGCCGGCGTCAAGGTGCAGTTGATCCCCGGCGACAACAAGCAGACGCTCGCGAAATACCGCGCACGCCAGCACGACATCTACATCGGCGAATGGTCGGCCGACTACATCGACCCGCACAGCAACGCGCAGGGTTTCGCATGGAACCCCGACAACGGCGACAAGTCGAGCTATAAAATGCTGGCCTGGCGCAACAGCTGGGACATTCCGCAACTGACGAAGGAAACCGACGCCGCGCTCGCCGAGCCGACCGCCGCGCAACGCGCGCAGCGGTACCAGGCGATGCAGAAGGAGATACTCGCGCGCTCGCCGTTCGTGATCATGTTCGAGAAGGTCGCGCAGGTCGCGACACGACCCGGCGTAAGCGGGCTCGAAGTCGGTCCGATCAACGATCTCGTGTCGTACCGTCACCTGAAGAAGCAATAAGGTTCACCGCATGTCGACTCCCGCCTCCTCCCTCGAAGCACTGCGCACGCTGCCCGCGCGGCGCCCGGCCGTACGCTGGGTGCTGCGCGTGCTGCGCTGGGCGGTCACGCTCGCCGTCACGTTCGCGGGGCTGCTCGCGCTGACGTTCGTGATCGGCCGCAAGGTGCCGATCGATCCCGTGCTCGCGATCCTCGGCGATCGCGCGTCGGCCGAAGCGTATGCGGCCGAGCGTATCGCACTCGGCCTCGACAAGCCGCTCGTCACGCAATTCCTGATCTATGCGCGCGACGTACTGCACGGCAATCTCGGCATGTCGCTGCTGACCGCGAACCCGGTGCTCGACGACATCAAGCGCGTGTTTCCGGCCACGCTCGAACTCGCGACGATCGCGACGCTGATCGGGATCGCGATCGGCGTGCCGCTCGGCGTCGCGGCCGCGGTCAAGCACAACCGGCCGATCGATCACATCGCGCGCTTCGTCGGCCTGATCGGCAATTCGGTGCCGGTGTTCTGGCTCGGGCTGATGGGGCTGCTGCTGTTCTACGCACGGCTGCACTGGGTCGGCGGCCCCGGTCGGCTCGATCCCGTGTACGACGGGATGGTCGATCCGCGCACCGGCAGCCTGCTGATCGACGCGGCGCTCGCGGGCGAGTGGGACGTGTTCCGCAACGCGGTGTCGCATATCGCGCTGCCGGCCGCGATCCTCGGCTACTACTCGGTCGCGTACCTGAGCCGGATGACCCGCTCGTTCATGCTCGACCAGTTGAGCCAGGAATACATCGTCACCGCGCGCGCGAAGGGCCTGTCGGAGCGGCGCGTGATCTGGCGGCATGCGTTCGGCAACATCGCGGTGCCGCTGCTCACCGTGATCGCGCTCACGTACAGCAACCTGCTCGAAGGCTCGGTGCTGACCGAGATCGTGTTCGCGTGGCCCGGGCTCGGCTCATACCTGACCGGCGCGCTGCTGAACGCCGACATGAGCGCGGTGCTCGGCGCGACGCTCGTGATCGGCGCGATGTTCATCACCGTCAACCTGCTGACCGACGCGCTGTACCGCGTGTTCGATCCGCGTGCACGCTGAGGACGGCGTCGACATGACCGTTTCCCTCCTGCTTCCTTCACCGTCCATGCCGAAGGCTACCCGACCATGAATGCCGCACCGCTCACGCTGCGCGCGTGGCTGCTTTCCGATGCGCCCGCGTCGCGCGCGCAGGCCGCGTGCGGCCTCGCCTACCGCCGCTGGCGCCGTTTCGCGGCCAATCCGCTCAACCTGTTCGGGCTCGCGATCCTGCTGGCGCTGGTCGTCGTCGCGATCGTCGGCCCGCTGATCATGCCGCACGATCCGCTGCGCCAGGTGCTGTCCGACCGCCTGCTGCCGCCCGGCTCCGCGTCGCACTGGCTCGGCACCGACCAGCTCGGCCGCGACATCCTCTCGCGAATGATCGCCGGTTCGCGCCTGACGCTCGGCATCGCGCTGCTCGTCGTCGTGATCGTGGTGCCGATCGGCCTGCTGATCGGCACCACCGCCGGCTATTGCGGCGGCTTCGTCGACAGCGTGCTGATGCGCATCACCGACATCGCGCTCGCGTTCCCGAAGATCGTGCTCGCGCTCGCGTTCGCGGCCGCGCTCGGGCCCGGCGTGATCAACGCGGTCGTCGCGATCTCGATCACCGCGTGGCCGGCATACGCACGGCTCGCGCGCGCCGAAACGATCCGCATCGCACAGGCCGACTACATCCATGCCGCGCGGCTGCAAGGCGCGTCGGGCCCGCGCATCCTGCTGCGCTACATCATGCCGCTGTGCATGTCGTCGGTGATCGTGCGCGCGACGCTCGACATGGCCGGCATCATCCTGACCGTCGCGGGCCTGGGCTTTCTCGGCCTCGGCGCGCAGCCGCCGAGCCCCGAGTGGGGCTTCATGGTCGCGTCGGGCCGCAACGTGCTGCTCGACGCGTGGTGGGTCGCGACGCTGCCCGGCATCGCGATCCTGCTCGTGAGTCTCGCGTTCAACCTGCTCGGCGACGGGCTGCGCGACGTCTTCGATCCCCGCCATGGAGCCTGACATGCCGATGCATTCCACCCCCGCGCCCGCGCCGCTCTGCGAGATCGACGGCCTGAAGATCGGCTTTCGCGGGCACGACGGCGTCGTCACCGACGCGGTGCGCGACCTGTCGCTGACGCTCGCGCCCGGCGAACGGCTCGGCATCGTCGGCGAATCGGGCTCCGGCAAGTCGCTGACGGGTCGCGCA